>NZ_JBIRYZ010000007.1:101394-255075 GCF_044390325.1 Streptomyces sp. NPDC018964 | reverse complement strand
CCCCGCTCTCATTCGCCCCGCGCGGGGGCCCCCCCCAAGCATGGGGCCCGCGCGCGCCCCCGGCGGGGGGCCCCCCCCGCCCGCCCCCGCCCCGGGGGGCGGGGGGCCCGCGCCGCGTCTCAGCCGGTCACCGCCGGGTTCCGGCGGACGTGAACCACGGGTAGCCGGGGACGCCGGGACCCCAGTCGCCGGGCCGGCCGCCCGCGTCCTTGGTCACGAAGACGCTCGGCTCGGACGCGGTCACGCCGCCGCCGGCCGAACGCGCCGTGACGAACCACGCGTGGGCCGTGCCCGGCTTGAGGTTCCGCCAGGTCACCGAGGCGGTCCCACCGGAGTCGGCCCTGTCCCTGCCGATGACGCGCACCGGGTCGTACAGCGCCAGCGAGTCCGTCCTGAACGACGTGGTGCGGGTGTCGAGGTCCACCGGCAGCACCATGTTGTCCTCGGTGCCGTCGTAGCGGTGGTCCGCGTCGTACTCGGTGGCGCCGAACTCGTCGAGCAGCGGCGAGTAGGTGTCCACCGTCAGCTCGGACCGGTCGACGTCGAACTGCAGCATCCGGAAGAAGCTCGAACCGAACCGCAGCTGGTCGTCGGGCTGGTAGCCGCCCACTTCGGTCAGTCCGAGCCGGTCGGCGGACACGGTGTAGAACTGGTAGTCCGCGAGGAGTTCGACGACCCCGTGGGACACCTCGCCCACCTTGGGCTTCACGTTGGTGCCGACACCGTGTTCGTGACCGGCGAGGATCAGGAACACGTTCGGGTTGTCCTGCACCACCGTCTTGTACAGCATCGCCCCGTCGGGCGCGGAGAACCGGGCGCCGCGTCCGTCCGGGCTGTCGCTCGGCGCGAGGTAGTCGTGCGAGAGCAGGATGCCGTTGCGGTCGGGGTGGCGGGCGAAGACGGAGGCGGCCCACGCGGCCTCCTCCTTGGTGACGCCGTACGACAGGCCCACGACGACGAAGTCGACACCGCCGGCGGAGAACAGGTCGTAGTGGTTCTGGTTGTCGCCCGGCTTCCAGGGGCCGCCGTACTCGGCGTGCCGCCAGCCGTCGGACAGCGCCCGGTAGCGGTCCGGCCCGTAGTACCGGTTGTAGAGGGCGTCCGGCCCGTTCTCGGTGCCCGACTGGTTGTCGTGGTTGCCCGCGATCACCCCGTTCGGGACGCCGGCGTCGTCGAGGATCCGCTGCTGCCGGGAGGACACCTCCATCTCGCCCACGACCTGCCGCTGGGTGGCCTCGTCGGCGGGCTTGCGGATGTTGTTCTCGATGATGTCGCCGGTGTGGGCCACGTACGCGATCTTCCGCTCGTCCTTGTGGGCGGCGATCCAGCGCGTGACGTCCCCGTACGCCTTCTCCCACACCGCGCGTTCCGCGGCCGTCTCCTGCTCCACCGCGCCCTCGGAGAGGTACTGCGTGTCGGTGAAGTGGACGATCGAGAAGTCGTAGGAGTCCGGGTCGGCGAACCGGTCCGGGTCACCGGCCTCGATGTCGTCGGCGAACGGGTCCTCCCCGGTCACCATGACGTGCACCCGCTGCCGGTCGACGTACGCGCGGTCGACGACCGCCGTCAGCACGGTGTTCCCGTCGGCGGCGCCCCGGGCGCTGGTCAGCACGTCCCACCGCTTCGCCGCGGTGTTCCACACGCGCAGCGCGGCGAGCCGATCGGGGTCGATGACACCCTCCCAGCGCAGCACCGGCGCGTCGGCACGGCCCTTCACCGGGACGTCGAAGCGCTGGTAGGTGACCTCCTGGGCGGCGGGCGCGTCGAGGGTCCTGCCGTCGGTGGGCGCGAGGCCGGTGGCCTTCACCCGGTGCTCGCCCGGCACCCGCAGCGTCGTGGGGACGGCGTCCGCGGTCCCCTGGTACACCTGCCGCGGCGTGAGGATCTCGGCCTCGGAGAACGTGGCGCTCACCGTGCCCCCGTCGGGCTCGGCCACCTCGGCCGACAGCCGGACGCTGCGGCCCGCGTCGGTGGTGCCGGCCTTCGGGGTGAGGCCCTCGGGCGTGTCCGGGATGCCGGCGGAGGTGAACCTCACCTCGCGGGTGCCGGTGTTGCCGAGGCCGTCGGTGCCGGACACCGACAGGGTGTGGGCGCCGGCGGACAGTCCGGGACCGATGGCCGTGCCGGGCTCGACCGGCTTGCCGTCGAGCTTCACCGACGGTCCTTCGACCACGCCGGACGCGTCCTCCAGCCGGACGTCGAGCACGACCGACGCGGTGATCCGCTGCCCGGCGGCCGGGACACTGGTGGTGACCCCGGGCGCCGAGTTGTCGGTGACCAGCGTGCGCGTGGCCTTCTTCCCGGACCGGGAGACCGCGGCCAGGGTGTGCGCGCCGTCGTCGATCCGCCGGGTGTCGAGGTCGGCGCGCAGCCCCTGGGCCGGGCCCTCGACGAAGAACTCGAGGTCGATCTCGGTCAGCGGGTTGACGTTGTCCCCGCAGTTCCCGTCACCCAGGCTGTACGAGCCCTTGAGCATCCGTCCGGCGGCGGTGCCGCTCGCCGGGGTGAGGGTGATGCCGGAGACGGCGAAGTCGTCGCGGTTGTCCCCGCACGAGGTGGGGAACGTGCCGGCGACGAAGTCGACCGTGTTCCAGCCGGGTTCGAGCCACTCGTTGGGGAAGGCCAGGTCGACGTGTTCTCCGGCGAAGTCGCTCTCCAGCACCTGCTTGCGGCCGTTCACCAGGACGTGGTTGCCGTAGCGGGCCTCGATCGAGTTGCCGCCCACGGTGAAGCCGAGGGTGGCGGTCCCGGCGCCGAGGGTGTCGCTGACGTGCACGGCCGGGGCGTCGATCGAGTAGTGCAGTTCGGCCTCCCGCAGCCGGGTGTCACCGCTGCCGCAGGAACCGTCGCCCAGGGCGTAGGAGTCCGCGATGTCCCGGCCCGTGACGGTGCCGCCGTCCAGGGCGAGTTCGAGGTGCGCGATGTCGAAGTCGTCGCGGTTGTCGCCGCAGCTGTCCCGGTAGGCGCTGGTGACGACCTTGATGACGTTGTCCCCGGGCACCAGATGGCGGGCCGGGATCGCGATCTCCACCCGCTGGCTCACCCAGGTGCCGCCCAGGTCGATCCGCTTGCCGTTGACCAGCAGGTGGTTGTCGTACTTGTCGTCGATCGAGTTCGATCCGACGTCGAAGGAGAGGACGGCCGCGCCGCTGCCCAGGTGCGCCTCGGTGACGGGCGGCTCACCGTCCACGGTCAGCGACTTGACGCCGCCGTCGGTTCCGGCCGGGAGGCTCGCGGACACCGTCCGCCGGCCGGCCACCAGGGTGCCGTCCTCGGGCAGCAGCCGGGGCGCGCCGGCGGGCGCGTTGTTGACGGTCACGTCGTTCTCGACCGTCTTGCCCGACGCGGTGGTCGCGCTGAGGACGTGGGCGCCGTTGCGGAGCTTCGTGGTGTCCAGGTCGGCGCGCAGCCCGGTGGTGCCCCGCGGGTCGGACAGGGCGAAGAAGGTGAGGGTCGCCCTCGTCCGCAGGCTGGTGTTGGTGCCGCAGCTGCCGTCGCCGAAGGAGTAGGTGTACTCGTTCTCCTCGCCGTCGGCCCGCTCGCCGAGCAGCTCCAGGGCGATGTCCGAGAGCACGAAGTCGTCGTGGTTGGTGCCGCAGGAGCTCTCGACGGTCCCGGCGACGACCTCGATCGTGTTCTCGCCCTTGACCAGGTGCTCGTTGGGTATCTCGATCGTGCCCCGCTCGTTGACGAGGTCGCCGATGTCGGCCCGGTAGTCGCCGTTGACCACGATGTGGTTGTGGTAGCGGGCCTCCGTCGAGTTGGAGCCGACGTCGAAGGTGAGCCGGGACACCCCGACCGTGCGCTCCGCGTCGACCTTCTTCCCGTCGACCGCCAGCCTCGTCACGGAGTCACCGGTCAGTGTCGGTGTGGCCGCGAGGCGTTCGGTGCCCTCCAGGTAGGTCCCGTCACGCGGGACCAGGTCCGGCAGGCTCGACTCCGCCGCCGGAGCCGACTGCTCCGCGGGCGGCTCCGGGGCCGCCTGTGCCGCCTGTGCCGTCGTGGTGCCGCCCGCCAGGAGCAGCGCCGCGAGCACCGCTCCCGTGAGCCGCCGCGCCCCGGTTCCGCCACCCTGCCGTCTTCGCCGCTGTCCTGTCCGCATCAGCAGCCGCCCTCCCTGTTCGCCGCACGATGAAGGGCACACCGGCTGATGCGGGCATGCCCACGGCGCATCCTGGGCGGCGCGGATGAACGCGGGGGGAGCGGCCGTGAACGATCAGGGAAAGGAGGTCTCCGGTCCGGTCAGCGCCTGAACGCCCAGGCGGTCCTCGGCTCCACGGCCCAGCGGAAGACCCGTCGCACCGGCGGTGCGCACAACGCCGTCACGATCACGGCGGCGACCAGGGTGACCGTGACCTCGCCGAGCGGACGGTACAGCCAGTCCGGGTCGTACCAGCCCCAGTACTTGCTGACCTGCGCGACGAAACCGTGCAGCAGGTAGCCGTACATCGTGGCCGCGCCCAGCCCCGTGAACCAGGTCCGCCGCCCCGGCACCCAGGCGAGGAAGCAGGCGACGAGGAGCAGCGAGCAGCCGAACAGGAGCAGGGTCACGGCGGGGCCGTGCCAGGCGGGGGCGGACAGTTCCTGCGCGCTGTCCCGGTGGTAGAGCCAGCCGGACGTCACCCGGGGGACCGCCCAGTACGCCACAGCCAGCGCGCCGGCGAACACCGGCACGGCCAGCATCCGCATCCGGCGGTGGCGCACCGCCCGGAAGTGCTCGGCACGGAGGTGGAGACCGAGCACGAAGTACGGCAGGAACTGCAGCGTGCGCTGCACGTCGAGGTCCTCGCCGAGCGACGGGGACACCGTCGCCAGCATGGCGACGACGAGCGCGACGGGGACCGGCCACCGCACGAGCTTCCACAGCGGCGTGGTGAGCCGCCACACGAACAACGCGGCCAGGAACCACGTCAGGTACAGCGGCTCCAGCAGCGTGACCGGCCGGTCGGGGACGCCGTCCGTCCACCGGGTGAAGAAGGTGTACGCCGTCTCGAACACGAGGTACGGCAGGGCGACGCCGGTGACCAGGCGCTTGACGCGCTCCGGGCTGCCGTCGAAGCCGCGCGAGTGGTAGCCCGCGAGAACGATGAACGCGGGCATGTGGAACGCGTAGACGAGCATGTACAGCGCGCTGACGGCCCGGCTGCCGTCGCGCAGCGGTTCCCAGGCGTGTCCCACCGCGACCAGCACGATCGCCAGGTACTTGGCGTTGTCGAAGAACGCGTCACGCCGCGGCGCCCGCCGGGACGTGTCGTCCTGTCCGGTGCGGGGGACGGTGGCGGGGATGCTGGGCGACGACATTCCAGCCGCCTCACCCGTCCTGCGGGTGGCCAAACCTGTGATCCGTCCGGCCACTGACCGGAATGCCTAATTCCACCGTTTTGCGGGTCGGCTTTGCTTTTCTTTTGCCGTCCGGGAACATGGTCGCGGCCGCGTCCGTTTGACCGGACGGACCGTGACAGCGACAGAAGAGGTGGCACCAAGTGGCGATGTTCGACCGGCTCAAGGAACAGGCCAGGGCCCTCCAGCAGTCCCAGGGCGCACGGACGGGGAGCGGACAGCAGCACGGGCACGGCTCCTCCTCGGGCGGTGGCTCCAAGGCCCAGCTGATGGGGCTGTTCAAGTCCCAGCTCGCGTCGGCCAAGGCGGAGCTCAAGAGCGGCGCCTACCGGGACGCCAGCATGGCGATGTGTGCGCTGGTCGCCGCGGCCGACGGACGCGTCGACCCGGCCGAGCGGCAGCGCGTGGAGGAACTGATCGTCTCCAACGAGGTGTTGCAGAACTTCCCCGCGGACCAGCTCCGCAAGCGGTTCAACGAGCACGTGGACCGGCTCACGGCCAACTTCGAGCTGGGCAAGGCCCGGGCGCTGGAGGACATCGCCAAGGCGGCGAAGAAGCCGGCCGAGGCCCGGGCCGTCGTCCAGACCGGCATGGTCGTCGCCGGGGCCGACGGCAGCTTCGAGCCGGCCGAGCAGTACGCCGTGCGCGACGCCTGCTCGGCCCTCGGCCTGTCACCCGCGGAGTTCGGTATCTGACGGCGGCTCGGACAGTCCGGCGCCCGGCGCCGGGGCGACGGTGTGACCGAGCAGGTGCAGCGGTGCCGCCGTGACCCCGGCCTCCTCCACAGCGTCCCAGTGGGCCCGTGCCACCGCCGCGTCCACCAGGCCGTGCACCAGCGGCAGCCGGTCGTCCGAGGCACGCAGCAGGGACTCGGCGCGGCAGGAGGCCAGGGTTCCCTCGATCCAGGGCTGGGCGAGGTAGCCGGCCGCCGCCGCGGCCGGGAGGTCGTCGGCGACCTCCCGGCCGGTGCCGCCGACGTGCAGCAGCCCGCCGCCCACGACCAGGACGTCGCCCCGCTCCCGCATCCGGGCCAGGGCCCGTCCGGTGTCGAAGCAGTGCGGGAAGGAGTCGTCGACCACGACGGCACCGGGCCGCAGCCGGTCGACGTCGAGCACCGCCGTCGCCCCGCTCACCGCCGTCACCAGCAGATCCGCGGCGTGCACGGCGTCCGGCAGCATCCGCTGCGCCTCGACGGCCTCCACCTCGCCGGCCAGCCCGCGCTCCCGCAGCCGGCGGCCGAGCTCCCGCAGCCGGGGCCCGCTGCCGCGCACGTCGCACAGCAGCAGACGCCGGGGCGGGCGGGCGGCCAGTGACAGCAGCAGTTCGAGCGAGGACGCGCCGATCGAACCCAGCCCGGCGAACGCCACCTCCAGGTCCGCGAGGTCCCGGCCGGTCGCGTCCAGCGCCGCGTGCACCGCCTTGACCACCGACACCACCGTCGCCGCGTGCCCCGTCGTCACCGCCGCCGGGTACCGCCGGTGCCGCAGCACGTCGAAGCCGTACCCGGTCAGCGACGGGATCATCCCGGCGAGGGACACACAGCGCGCGCCGAGGGAGGCGGCCAGCGACACCGCGCGAGCGGTGTGGTCCACCAGGGAGGCCCCCCGCCCGAGTTCGTCGGCGAACAGCGGCACGCACACGAAACCCGACCGGCCCAGCGGCGTGCGCACCGTCTCCAGCAGCCTCGGCCCGCCGTCGGGGAACAGCAGGGCGCGCATCTCGGCCCGGGGCAGCGCCGCCTCGGGCAGGCCGGCCAGCCGCGCGAGGTGCTCCGGCGCCGGCAGATAGCCGACGAGAGCCGCGTCCATCGTCCCCCGCCGCTTTCCCGGCGGGGGCACCACGACCCGGCGGTTCCCGGCCGCCCGCACCAGACGGCCGCGCACCGAGCGGACGAAGCCGTCGAGCGCGTCCGGCGAGAACGCGGCGGCGCTGCCCCGTACCGTGACCCGCAGCCCGTCACCGTCCGGCCGTACCGCCATGAACAGGTCCGTCGCCGACGACGGCGGCAGGAACATGCTGTCCGCCGCCTCCCACTCCACCCGCAGCACACCGTCGCCCCGCGGGGCCAGCGCGGCGAAGTCGAGGTGGGTGAAGAAGAACTGCGACGTCACGGGCAGACCGTCGGCGTGCCGGGGAACGACGTCCTCATGGGCGCGCGCCTCCTCCGCCTCCGCCACGATCCGGCGCAGCGCGTCACCGAACTCCCCTTCCGTCAGGGGCGCGTCGGCCGCGCCGGCCGGCCGCACGGGTACGGCGCCGGCGAACGGCCCGAAGATCCGGTGCGCGTCGGGCAGCGCACCGTCCCGGCCGCTGACCGCCAGGCCCACGACCAGGTCCGGCCGGCCAGTCACCGCCGTCAGCTCCTGGTAGTAGGCGGTCAGCAGGGGGGCGTACAGCGTGGTCCGCGCGGCCGAGGCGACCTCGCGCAGGGCGGCCGTCAGTGTCGCGTCGAGCGTGAACCCGGCCGACTCGAAACGCTGGCCGCCGCCCATGGCGGCGGTGCGCAGCACCGGCGGCCGGTATGGGGCGTTCAGCCGGCCGGCCCGGGCCCGGCGTTCCGCCGTGGCCGGTGCGCCGGCACCGGACCCGGCCGCCGCCAGGACGTGGTCGCGGAAGCCGGCCCGCGGCGCGGGCGGTCCGGGCACGGCACCTCCCGCCAACCGGTCGTACACCTCGGTGAGTTCCCGTATCAGCAGGGCCGAGCTGTAGCCGTCGCCGATGAGATGGTGCGCGTGCACCAGCAGGACGTGTTCCCGCGGCTCCAGGGTGAGCACCCGTAGACGTATCAACGGCCACGCCCAGGGTTCCAGGCGCCGCTCCGCCTCGGTCGCGGCCCACTCGTCCACCCCGGCGGGTCCGGCGACCGTCTCGAAGTCGACCGGCAGCCGCAGCGACCGGGGCAGCTCCTGCTGCACGGACGGCCGGGCACCGGCGGGAAAGACGGTGCGCAGCATGCCGTGGCGCTCCACCAGCACGTCCACCGCCCGCTGGAAGAGGTCCGGATCCAGCGGCCCGGACAGCCGGAGCCGCGCCAGCCACGTTCCGCCGCCCGGCGAGAGCGCCTCGGCGAGGAGGAACCCGCGCTGACCGGGAGTGACCGGGAACGGGCCGGGGGCATGGTCACCGGCCGGGACGGGCGCGGAGTGCGCGGCCTCGGAGTTCTCTTCCGTGGCGGAGTTCGCAGTCCTGGGGTCTCCTTCCGCGGCGGCGTCCACGGCCTCCGCCAGCGCGGCGAGGGTGCGGTGACGGTAGATCACGGTCGGCCGGGGCAGCGGCCCCGCCCGCTCCGCGAGCCGCGCGAACACCTGGAGGACGAGCAGCGAATCACCGCCCCGTTCGAAGAAGTCGTCCTCCCGGCACACGGCACCCACCCGCAGCACCTCGCACCAGATCGCCGCCAGCCGCCGCTCGGTCGCCGTGGCCGGGGGAGTCCTCCCGTCACCGGACGGCGCGTCCGGACCGGGATCCGTCGCCGACAGCGCCGACCGGTCCACCTTGCCGGTTCCGGTCAGCGGCAGCGCGTCGACGCACGTGATCCGCGCAGGGACCATGTACGAGGGCAGCAGCCTGGCCACATGTCGGCGCACCTCACCGGCGACCGGCGGTTCGGCCCCCGTCCGGGGGGTGACGAAGGCGAGCAGCCGCCCCTCGTGCGCGAGCACCACGGCCCGTCCGACACCGGGGCAGGTCTGCAGCGCCGCCTCCACCTCGCCCGGCTCCACCCGGTTCCCGCGGATCTTCACCTGGTCGTCGAGCCGCCCCAGGAACTCCAGGACGCCGTCCGCCGACCGGCGCACCCGGTCCCCGCTGCGGTACCAGCGCCGCCCCCCGCGCATCGTGAACGCCCGCGCGGCCAGCTCCGGTTCGCCCAGATAGCCGGAGGTCAGACCGGTGCCCGCGATGAGCAGCTCCCCGGCCTCGCCCGGCCCGCACACGGCACCGCCGTCGTCGACCACCTCCAGCAGGGCACCGGCCGCGGGCCGCCCGATCGGCAGCCGCCGTACCCCGTCGTCCGGGCGTGCCTCGATGATGTGGCAGGTGGCGTTGACGGTCGTCTCGGTCGGCCCGTACAGGTTCGCGATGCGCGTGCCGCCGCCGAACAGGTCGAACCAGCGCCGCACGTGCTCCACGGGCAGCGCCTCACCGCCGACGTGCACCCAGCGCAGCGCCGACAGGTCCACCGGCGCCGCGCCCCGCGCCGCCCGTGCCTCGGCGGTGGACAGCAGCTGCTCCCACAGCGTCGGAACGGAACTCCACACGGTCACCCGCGCCCGCTCCACCCGCGCCAGCAGCAGCTCGGGGTCGCGCAGCAGGTGCCGGGGCACGGTCACCACGGTGCCGCCCACCATCAGCGGCGCGAGCAACTGGCGCACCGAGGCGTCGAAACACGGCGACGCGGTCTGCGCGAGACGGTCGTCGGGGCCGTAACCGAAGGTGTCGACGGCCCAGTCGAGGTAGTTCTCCATCGCCCGGTGGGTGACCGGCACCGCCTTCGGGCGTCCCGTCGACCCGGAGGTGAAGATGACGTACGCGACCGCCCCGGGATCCGGCGCGACGGCGATCGGACGGCCGTCGTCGGCGGACGGGGCGTCGGCGGACGGGGCGTCGACCGCCACAGTCCGTACGCCGGTCAGGGCCCGGGCGAGGCCCAGGGTGGGGGAGTGGCACACCACCGTGGAGGCGCCCGTACGGGTCAGCTGACCGGTCAGCCGCGCCCGGGGGTGCTCCGGATCCAGCGGGACCCAGCCGGCACCGGCCCGCAGGATGCCCACCACACCCACCACCGTGTCCGCGCCCTGCTCGGTCAGCAGCCCGACCAGATCGCCCGGACGGACGCCGTGCGCACGCAGCCGTGCCGCGAGAGCGGCGGAGGCACGGTCGAGTTCCCCGTAGGTGAGGGACGCCTCCCCGGCGTCGACGGCGGTCGCGCCGGAACGCGCACGGAACCGGTCGAGCAGCCGGGTGACCAGGGGAACGGGTCCGCCGGGCCGGGGGGACGGCACCGGTGCGGCGGGAGTGCGCGAGGCGGCAGCCAACTCCCCGCGGAACTCCTGGTCCAGACGGGCCACGGTGGCCCGCTCGAACAGCGGCGCCGGGAAGTTCCACGACACGCGCAGCACCGGACCGTCCGCCCAGCACAGCAGGGACAGCCGGGTCGTCGCCGACCCGGTGCCGGCCGCGGTCGCCCGCACCTCCACCGGGCAGCCGGGTGCCGCCGCGGCCGGGAACCGGGCGAAGCTGAAGCCCGCCGGGCTCACCGTGCGGGGCCCGGCACCGTCGCCGGGCAGCAGGCCGGCCAGGTCCAGGCTGCTCACCCCGGCGTGCCGCTCGCTCTCCAGCCACCGGCGGCGCAGCCGCTCCGCCAGCGCCACGACCGGCTCCCCGTCGTCCACCTCGCACAGCAGCGGCAGGGTGTCGGCGAGCGGACCGACGAGCCGCTCCACCCCCTCGAAGCGGTCGTCGCGGCCCGCCCTGGCCACGTTCACGGCGACGTCCCGGCGCCCCGTCCACCGGGCGAGGCAGCGCACGTACGCGGCGAGGAGCAGGTGGAACAGGGACACGCCGTGCGCGGCGGCGAGCCGTTCGAGACCGGCACTCGCCTCCGCGTCGAACGCGCCGTGGTGCTGCACGATCGGGCCGGTCGCCGGAGCGTCGGGATCACCGTCGTAGGGCAGCCGCAGGGGCGCGCCGCGCGCGGCGAGACGCTCCGCCCAGTAGCGCCGGACGGTGTCCGGCACGCCGGAATGCCGCGTGCTCGCCGCGTACCGCGCGAAGTCCGGCGCCGGCGGCACCGGCGGCGGTGCGGGCTCCCCGTGCCACAGCGCGGTGTACGAGGCCCACAGCTCCTCGGCGAGGACGTTGAGGCTGTATCCGTCGGCGGCCGCGTGGTGCACGACCAGCAGCAGGTGCGCGAGTTCCGGCTCCTGGCGGAGCAGTACGGCGCGCACCGGCGGGCCCGCCGTCAGGTCGAAGGGCCGGTTGCACACGGCGGACTCGACGCCGGCCACGTCCTCGGCGGCGCAGTCGAGCACCTCGTACCAGTCCGCCACCGGAACCGGCGCCGCCACTCGCTGCGCCGGCCGTACGCCCGAGGTGTCCACCCGCAGCCGCAGCATGCCGTGCCGCTCCGCCAGGTGCGCCAGCGCCCGGCCGAGGAGGCCGGTGTCGAGCGGGCCGCGGACCGTCAGCCGCAGATGACCGCGGGCCGGGACGTCCGGGTGGAGCAGGCTGCTGGTGTGCAGCGCGAGCTGGACGGGCGTCAGCGCGAAGGGCTCGCCGTCCGGGCGGTCCGGGGCCCGGCCGTCGAGGTGGGCGGCGAGTTCGCGCACCGTCCGGTGCTCGAAGAAGAGCGTGGTGGGCAGGGACCGCCCCAGCTCCCGCTCCAGCCGCTTGACGAGATCGACGGCGCCCAGCGAGTCCAGGCCGAGGGTCAGGAACGGCGTGTCGTCGTCGACCGCCGCCGGCGGGACATCGAGGGACCGCGCCAGCAGCTCCCGCAGTACGGCGGCCGTACCGGAGGAGGCCGGGCCCCGCCCGCGCGCCCCGTCGGCCGTGGGCGGCGGCACCGGCGCGGCGGAAGGCGCCACGGGCGTCAGATCGGCGAGCACCAGCTGCGCCACGTCCGTGCCGCAGGCCGACCGCAGGGCCGCCAGCGCGGGCGCCGTCGCCAGCGGCCGGCCCGCGCCGGCCGCGAGACCGCCGGCGCCCCCGGCGGCGAGGCCCGTCTCGCCGAACGGACCGAGGTTCACCGACAGCCACGGGCGGCCCGCCCGCCGCTCGGCGCCGGCGAAGGAGTCGAGGAAGGCGTTCGCCGCCGCGTACGCGCCCAGGGCGCCGGCCAGGCCGGGCAGCACCGACGACACCGACGAGAACGCGACGCACGCCCCGGGGCGCTGACCGTGCCGGTCCAGCGCCTCGGCCAGCAGGACGGTGCCGAGCGTCTTCGCGCCCAGCGCGTCGGCCGTCTCCCGCACGTCCGTGCCGCGCAGACTGCCGGGCCGGGCGACTCCGGCCGCGTGGAAGACGGCGTCCAGCGGGGGCAGCCCGGCGACGAGCCGTTCGACGTCGTCGGGGACGGTGAGGTCGGCCCTGACGTAGCGGGCGTCGGCGCCGAGCGCGGTGAGTTCCTCCAGCAGGCCCTGGGGCGGGTGGGGGGAGCGTCCTGCCAGTACGAGGACGGGGCGGGCCCGGTCCGCGAGGTGCCGGGCCAGTGCGGAGCCGATGCCTCCGGCGCCGCCCGTGATGAGGTAGGTGCCGTCGGCGGGCAGCCGGTCCCCGTCGGCGGTTTCCCTCTCGGCGCGTGGCACGACGGCCCGTACCGAGCGCCGCCCGGCCCGCCAGGCGACGGCTCCTTCCGCCTGCGGCGCGCACGCCTCGGCGAGCAGGGCCCGCAGGTGCTGCTCCTCGTCGTCGAGGGAGGAGAGGTCGATCCAGTTCGCGATCACCCCCGCGGACTCCTGGGGCACGGCCAGGGCGAGCCCGCCGAGGATCGCCTGGGCGGGGTCCGGGTCCTCCGGGCCGTGGCCCGTGACGTGCGCGTCCCGGGTCACCACCAGCAGGCGGCGGGCGCCGGTGCGGTCGAGCAGCGCGAGGGCTTCCCGTAGTGCCGTGACCGCCTCGTGCTGGTGCTGTTCGAGATCCGTCACCGTGTGCGGTCGGGCCGTCCCGGCGAGGAGGATCACGGTGTTTGGGGCCTCGGCGTCATCCGCTCCTCGGGCGGCGAGTCGGTCTGCCAGCCGGCGTACCGCTGTCGGATCCGCACCGGTCACTATGACGGCGGGGTGCGTCGGAGTGGGCCGGGGGTGGGGGTGCGCCGCTCGGCGCTCACGAGGTGCCTCCCCCAGTGCCTGAACGGCCTGGGAGGTACCCCCATCGCCCACCCTCCCCCACTCTCGGCTTCGCTCGAGCGGGGGGACCCCCATCGCCCCAGCGGCACGACTGCCCGCAGTTGGCGTGTCCTGCCACACGACGTCATACAACAAGCCCTGCACGGAGGGTCCGGGCCAGTAGGTGCGTCGCCGGTACGGGTACGGCGGGAGCGGGACCCGTCGGCAGCCCTCGTCGAGTGCCGTACGGTCCACCGGTACGCCCCGGGTCCACAGCCGTGCCACGGTCTCCAGCAACTCCCGTGCCCCGCCCGCCGCTCCGACCGCGGACACCACGAGGACATCGCCGTCCGCCGTGACCGTCCGGGTCGGGCCGAGGTCCACGAACGTGTCGTACCCCTCCTCCACCAGACGTGCCACCGCACGGTCGAACCGCACCGGGCGCAGGGCGTGTTCGCGCAGGTGGTCCGGGGTCATCGGGGGCTGCCACGCGGCGGTGAGCGTGCTCATCACCGGCGTCGTGGGCGCCGTCGGCGTCAGCCCGCGCGCCGCGTCCGCCAGGGCCTGCGCGACCGGTTCCATCAGCGGGGAGTGGAAGGCGCGCGACACCCGCAACGGACGTACGGCCGCGCCCTGTCCGGTGAGCCGACGCGACGCCTCGTGGACCGCGCCGGGGACACCGGAGATCACCAGCCGCCCCGGCCCGTTGTACGCCGCGACCGCCAGCTCACCCCCGGAGGCGTCCACCAGGGCGGCCACCTCCCGCTCCCCGGCGCCCAGTACGGCCGCCATGGCGCCCGGCGCGGTCGACCCGCCCATGAGCCGGCCCCGTTCCGCCGCGAACGTGACCGCCTCGCGCAGGGACAGCATTCCGCCCACGCAGGCGGCCGCGAGTTCGCCGACGCTGTGCCCGACGACCGCGTCGGGCCGTATGCCCCAGGCGGTCAACTGCCGGGCGAGGGCGACCCCGTGCGCGACCAGCAGCGGCTGCGCCACCTCCGTCGCGGCCAGGTCGTCCTCGGTCACGTCCGCGTCGACGCACCAGTCCGTCAGCTCCCGCCCGCACACCTTTCCGACGAGCGCCGACGCCTCTTCGAGCGTGGCGCGGTACACCGGGGCCGTGGCGTACAGCGACGCGCCCGGCCCCGGCCGCAGGCCGCCCTGACCGGGCAGGACGAAGACGGTCCGGGGCCGGTGCGTCACCGTCCCGGTCACCGCGTGCTGCCCCGTGGCGAGCCGTTCCGGCAGGTCGCCGTCGGCGACGAGCGCGAGCCGGTGGGGCCGCTCGTCGCGCGCCGCGCCGGCCGTCGCGCAGACGTCGGCCTCGTCGAGCTCCGGGTGCGCGCGCAGATGCTCCGCGAGCCGCGACGTCCATGCCTCCAGCCCCTCCGCGCTGCCCGCCGAAAGGGTCAGCAGACGGGGGCCGTCGGCCGCCCCGCGCGCGGGGCGCGCGGGCGGCGCCTCCTCCAGGACGGCGTGCGCGTTGGTGCCGCCGAAGCCGAAGGCGTTGACGCCCGCCCTGCGCGGCCCGTCCGACACCCAGTCGGTCTCCCCGGTGACCAGGGCGAACCCGGACCGTTCCAGCGCGGGCGAGGGCGGGGTGTGGTGCAGCGAGGCGGGCAGCCGGCCGTGGCCGAGGGCCAGGACGACCTTCACCAGCGAGGGCAGCGCGGCCGCGTTCAGCAGATGCCCGATGTTGGTCTTCACCGAGCCGAGCAGCCGGGGCCGGCCGTCCGGGCGGGGCGGGAAGGCATGGGCCAGGGACCGCAGTTCGACCGGGTCGCCGACGGCCGTGCCCGTGCCGTGCGCCTCGACGTAGGTCACCGACGCCGGGTCGACGCCGCAGTCCTCGTACGCCCGGGTGATCACCTCCCGCTGGCGCAGCGGATTGGGCGCCATCAGGCTCAGCGACGTGCCGTCGTTGTTGACGGCGGTGCCGCGGACGACGGCGAGCACCGTGTCACCGTCACGGTGGGCCTCCGCCAGGCGTCGTACGACGAGCGCCGCCCCGCCCTCGCCCGGTACGAACCCGTCGGCCGCCGAGCCGAAGGCGCGGCCGCGCCCGGTCGGCGACAGGGCCTGCGCCGCCTCCAGGGAACGGTGCGCGGCCGGGGTCAGGTGCAGGTTGACGCCGCCGACGACCGCGAGGTCGCACTCGCCGTCCGCGAGGCTGCGCCGGGCCAGGTGCAGGGCCACCAGGCCCGAGGAGCAGGCGGTGTCCACGGCCAGCGCCGGGCCGTCCAGGTCGAGGCAGTGCGCCACGCGGGCGGCGACGAGGTTCGGGAGGTTGCCCGTCAGGGCGGCCGCCCCCGGCGGCGCACCGCCGGGGGCGGCCTCGGCGAGGACCTGCCGGTAGCCGCTGTCGCCGACGGCGGCGAAGACGCCGATCCGCAGACCGCGGCGGCGCGGCCCGGCGTATCCGGCGCGTTCCAGCGCCTCGTGGGCGAGTTCGAGGAAGATCCGAGCCTGCGGGTCGAGCGCGCGCGCCTCCTCGGCGCCGATCCCGAAGTGCCCGGCGTCGAAGGCGGCGGGGTCGTCCAGGAAGGCACCCCACCGCCCCTCCTCCGCCGCCGCCCCGGCCGTGCCCCAGCGGCCCGCGGGCACCCCCGTCACGGCGTCGCGGCCGGCGGTGAGCAGCTCCCAGAACTCCTCCGGCGCATCCGCACCGGGGAACCGGCAGGCCAGCCCCACCACGGCGGTCCCCGAACCCCGGGACGACGTACCGCCCCCGGTCTCCCGCCGTCCGGACGCCCGTCGCCCCACCGCGTCCAGGAGGTGGTCGGTGAGGGCGGCCACCGTGTCGTCGCGCATCACGGCGGGCCCGAGCGTCACGTCCAGCGCCCGTTCCAGCTCGGCGAGCGCCTCCATCGCCTTGAGCGAGCCGCCGCCCAGCTCGGCGAACCGGTCCCGGTCCCCGAACGACGGCTCCGGTATCCCCAGCACCTTCGCCCAGACCTCCCGCACCACGCCCCGCACCTGAGCGCGGGAGCGGGGCACCGGCGCCGGATCCCCGGACGGCCCCGGCGGCTCCTGGCCCTCCTGGCCCGCCGGGACCTTTAGGGCCGCCGGAGCCTCCGGGGCCGTCCCGGAGGCGGCCGTGGGCCGGTACGCCCCCTCCTCGAACCGCGCCCGCATCCGCCGCCTCCGCACCTTGCCGCTGGTCGTGCGCGGGAAGGCGGACGGCGGCAGCGCGAACACCCGCACGTCGTCGTGGCCCAGCGCCGCCCGCACCCGCCCCGCCACCCGGTCCAGCACCCCGGCCGCCGAACGCGGCGGCCGGGCCCAGGCCACGAACACCACCACCCGCTCCCCGCCGGTCACCGGGTCGGTCGACCCGACCACCACCGTCGTCCCCGGCGGCACCCCGGGCGTGGCCGCCGCGACCTCCTCCATGTCCGGTGCGTGGAACGTACGGCCGTTGACGAAGAGCACGTCCTTGTGGCGGCCGCTGACGCACAGCCGGCCGTCCCGCAGGAAACCGAGGTCACCGGTGCGCAGCCAGCCGTCGGAGAAGGCGGCCGCCGTCGCCTCCGGCAGACCGTGGTACCCCCGGGCCACCTGCGGACCGCGCACCTCGACGTGCCCCACCCGCCGGTCGCCCAGCGGACGGCCCCGGTCGTCGGTGACGCGCACCGAGCACCCCGGCACCGGCAGCCCCACGTCCATCAACTCCACGGCGTCACCGCCCGGTTCCCGCTCCACCGCCCGTCCCCGGCTGAGCGCGGCACGTTCCAGGGCGACGGGCACGGCCACCTCGCCCGGCGGCGGGAACGTGACGGCCAGGGTCGCCTCGGCCAGCCCGTACACGGGCGTCGCCGCCCGGGGGTCGAGCCCGGACGGCCGGGTCCGGGCGGCGAAGTCCCGCCACACCGCCGGCGAGATCGGCTCGGCGCCCACCAGGATCAGCCGCACCGTGCTCAGATCGAGCCCGGCGAACACCTCCTCGGGGACCCGACGGACGGTCAGCGCCAGGGCGAAGTTCGCGGCGGACAGCAGGGTGGCCCGGTGCGCGGCGGCCACCTCGAACCACAGCCGGGGGTTCTTCGCGAACGACAGCGGGGCGATCCGCACCTGTCTGGCCCGCGCGGCGAGCGGCGCCAGATGGGTGCCGATGAGCCCCATGTCGTGGAAGTACGGCATCCAGCTCACCACCACGTCCCGGTCGGTGAGCGCGGCGGCCCCGGTCAGCTGGCGCAGGTTGGCCAGCACGGCGGCATGGGTCAGCTCCACGCCCTTGGGCGACCCGGTGCTGCCGGAGGAGAACTGCAGGAACGCCAGGTCGTCCGGGGCGGCGGTGGCGGGCGACCCGACGGCGCGGAACGTCCGCAGCTCCTCCAGCCGCAGGACCCGGGCACCGTCCGGGAGTTCGCCGGCCACGTCCGCGCAGGCCTCGTCCACCGCGACCGGGGGACGCCCGAGGTGCTCCCACACGGGGCGGACCCGCCGCACGTCGGGCGCCAGCGGCACCGGCACCAGACCGGCCGCGAGCGCGCCCCAGAACAAGGGCTGGAAGTCCTCACCGCGGTCCGCGACCACCGGCACGCAGGTGCCCGGCGCGACTCCCGCGTCACGGTAACCACCCGCGACCCGCAAGGAGTCCTCCAGCAGCCGCCGGAAGGTGACGGGCGTCTCCGCGCCGTCCCCCCGGACATGGACGATCACCTGGTCGGGGGCACGGCGGGCGGCGTCCAGCAGGACGTCCAGCAGCGTTACGGCGTTCATGGGTCCGTTCGTTCGTGCGCGGGCGGCCGGTCGGCGGCGACGACCGACCCCATTGTCAGTGGCTGCGCCTACGGTTTGATCAGTAGGACCCGGCGGAACGGCCGCGGGTTCCGTCTGGGGAGGGGTTTGCCATGTCCGCTGGTTCGACGGTGTCGACGACGTATCTGGAGCTGTCGCAGGAGGACGGCGCCGCGCACAAGTTCTACGAAGTGACGGTCGACGGGCAGACGGTGACGGTGCGCTACGGCAGGATCGGTGCGGCGGGGCAGACCCAGACGACGACGTTCCCCACGGTCGCGAAGGCGCAGGCCGCCGCGGCGAAGAAGGTGGGGGAGAAGGTCCGCAAGGGCTACGAGCCGGCGGTGCGGGGGCAGCGGGCCCCGCGCGCGGTGACCCGCCGTCAGGTGACCTCGGCCCCGTCCACCGCGCGCGCCGTGGCCCCGGTGCTGTGGCGGTTCGGCACCGGCTCCTCGGCGTTCGGCATCCACGTCGACGACGACCGCTGCTGGGTCGGCAACCAGTCCGGTGACGTCTTCACCCTGGACCACGAGGGCGAGGTGCTGGCCCGCTTCAGCCTGCCGGACGGGGTGAAGTGCCTGGTCGCGGACGACTTCTGGATCTACGCGGGCTGTGACGACGGCCGGGTCTACGACCTCTCCTCGAAGCTGCCGTTCGCCGCCTACGACATCGCCGCGGACGTCGACATCTTCTGGCTGGACATCCACGAGGGCGTGCTGAACGTCTCGGACCGCGACGGCCGCCTCACCGTCATCGACCACGAGGACGAGCACCAGTGGACCCGCCGCAGCCAGGGCGAGCACGCCTGGATGGTCCGCGCCGACGACCGGGCCGTCTACCACGGCCACCACAGAGGCGTCACCGCCTACGCGCCCGACGGCGGCGGCGAGCTGTGGCACACCCCCACCCGCGGCGGGGTGCTGTTCGGCTGGCAGGAGGACGACACCGTCTACGCCGGCACGGCACACCGCGTGGTGCAGCGGCTGTCGAAGGCGACCGGCGCCATCGAGGCCACCTACGCCTGCGACAGCGCCGTGTACTCCTGCGCCACCTCCCCGGGCGGACGGTTCGTCTTCGCCGGCGACTCCGCGTCGTCCGTCTACTGCTTCGACCAGGACGGCACGCGCCTGTGGAAGCTCGGCACGGGAGGCGGATCGGCACTGTCCATGCAGTACCGCAACGAGCGGCTCTACCTGGTGACCACGGACGGTTCCCTGGTGTGCGTGGACGCGAGCGAGGCCGCCGTCACCGCGGCGCAGCAGGGCACGGTGCCGGTCGCGCGGGACGTCAAGCTCGCCGCGGCCCTGCCGACCTACGCGCCGGCCACGGCCGCGACCGCGGTGGCGACCGTCGCGCAGGCCCCCACCGGTGCCGTCGTCGTCGAGTGCGTGCAGCAGAACGGCCGGCTGCGCGTCCACGTCGTGTCCGACGGCTACGACGGTTCCTGGAACGTGCAGTTCCCGCGGGCGATACGGGTACCCGGCGCACGCTACGTCGTGGACGCGCTCCACCCGGCGGCCGGCGGCTTCTACCGGGTGCGCGGGGAGATCCGCCGACTCCAGTGACCGCCGGCGGGCGCACTCGGCGAATCCGTGAGCCCTGTATGCGCCCCCGCACGGGTACGGACAATGCAGTGCTCGTGATCACTCCGTGGAACGCCGTGGTTTCCCGGCCCCGTTCAGGAAAGCAGGTCGACCGTCGTGCTGTTGCGTCTTCCCACAGCCCTGTCCGAAGCCCAGCGGTATCTGGCCGAAGGAGCGGTGCCCGTCGGCGGAGCCACCCTCGTGTGGGCCCTCTGGCAGCGCGACGGCTTCCCCGAGCAGGCGATGTCCCTGCGCAAGCTGCCCCAGGCCAACCTCATAGAACGCGAGGCGCTGGGCGCCGCCGTCCTGCTGCACCAGGTGGACGACCGGGTGCCGGACGTACTGCGCCGAGCGGCCTCCACCGTGGGCACCGGCGCCGTACGCCGGACGGCCACCGTCGGCGGCAACATCGTGGGCAGCACCCTGCGCTGTCTGCTGCCCGCGGCGCTGGTCCTGGACGCGCGGGCGACCGTACTGGACCGGGACGGCACCTACGAGACGGACCTGGCCGACGTGGTGGCCAAGCGCCCTCTGCTGCTCGGGATCCACTGGCGCGACCCCGTGGCCAGCGGATACCACAAGGCGGCCGGTGAGGCGGGCGGGCCGCCGCCCCTCGTCGTCGCCACCGCCGTGCACACCGGGAGCGACGGCGCCCGCAGTCTCTCCGTCGCCGTCCGGGACGGCTACGAGGTGATCAGCGAGACCACACCCTGCGACACCGGAGCCGAGGAGGTGCTGCGCTCCCTGGACCGTACGGACCTGGGATCACTGCCCGTCGAGGCGCGGGAGGAGGTGCGCCGCGAGGTGACCGCGCTCCTGGACCGCACCGCCGGCCGCTGACGCCGGCCGTCGACGCCGAAGCGCCACCCGGGCCACCCGGGCGGCGCACCGGTGCCCGCCGTTCAACCGCCGGTCGGGCTGACGGGCAGGCGGGTACGCGGGCCCGGCCCGTGCGCCCGCCCGGATCACTCCACGGGCCAGGTGTGGACCGGGGCGTTGAGGTGCATGTAGTCGATGTACTGCTGCGTCATGCGCCGCAGCGCCTCGTGGCGGCCGCAGCGCGCGGAGTCCTCGATGTGGTGGAACATCTCCTTCTGCCACACCGCCCCGTTGCGGCCGGTGACACAGCGCTGCTCGATGACGCCGAGCAGCGGCTCGCGCCAGGCGTCGTCCATGCCGGAGCGCTCAAGGCCGCGGTGCGCCAGCGGCAGCAGCCGCCGCAGCACCAGTTCGGACGCGGGCACCTCGCCCATCCCCGGCCAGTACAGCCGGGCGTCGATGCCGTACCGCGCCGCCGTCCGCAGATTGTCCTCGGCGGCGGAGAAGGACATCCGTGACCACACCGGACGGTCCTCCTCCACCAGGGCGCGGGTCAGCCCGTAGTAGAAGGCGCCGTTGGCGAGGGTGTCGGCCACGGTCGGTCCCGCGGGCAGCACCCGGTTCTCCACCCGCACGTGCGGCTTGTCGTGGGCGACGGCGTAGACCGGGCGGTTCCAGCGGTAGATGGTGCCGTTGTGCAGGGTCAGTTCGGCCAGCTCGGGGATGTCGCCCCGCTCCAGCGTCTCCGCCGGGTCCTGCTCGTCGCACAGCGGGAGCAGGGCCGGGAAGTAGCGCAGGTTCTCCTCGAAGAGGTCGAAGACGCTGGTGATCCAGCGCTCCCCGAACCACACCCGGGGCCGCACCCCCTGCACCTTGATCTCCTGCGGGCGGGTGTCGGTGGCCTGCTCGAACAGCGGGATCCGGGTCTCGTGCCAGAGCTCCTTGCCGAACAGGAAGGGGGAGTTGGCGGCGAGGGCGACCTGCACCCCGGCGATCGCCTGCGCCGCGTTCCAGTAGCCGGCGAACTGCTCCGGGGACACCTGGAGGTGGAACTGCGTGCTGGTGCAGGCGGCCTCCGGGGTGATCGTGTCCGCGTAGGTGCGCAGCCGGTCGATGCCGGTCACCTCGATGTGCAGGTCCTCCCCGCGCGCCGCGAAGATCTGGTCGTTGAGCAGCCGGTAGCGCGGGTTCTCCGACAGCGCTCCCTCGCCGACGTCCTCCTGGCGCAGGGTGGGGAGGATGCCCGTCATGATCAGACGGGTGCCGATCGATCCGGCGCGCTGCTCCGCGTGGTTCAGCGCGTCGCGGATCTCGGACTCCCAGGAGTCGGGGCCGCCCGCCGTGAGCCGCCGCGGCGGGATGTTGATCTCCAGGTTGAACCGGCCCAGCTCCGTCGCCCAGGCCGGGTCCGCGATGGCCTCCAGCACATCGGTGTTGCGCATCGCGGGCTCGGCCCGGTCGTCGACCAGGTTCAGCTCGATCTCCAGCCCCACCTGGGGCCGCTCGGCCTCGAAGCGCGACTCGCGCAGCATCTGCGCGAACGTCTCGAGGCACTCCTGCATCTTGATCCGGTAGCGGCGGCGGTCCTCGCGGGTGAAGGTGAGCGCCGGGACGTCCCGTCCCATTCGGTCTCCCTCCAGGGCTCTCGTCCTCGGAACCTGTCCACCCCAGCGTCGCACCGGCGAGCGGGTCCGACCACGCGAGCCCGGCCCGTCGCCTAGGCGTCCTCGGCCAGGAAGGCGGTCAGGCCGTCGAGGAGCATGGTGCTGCCCTGCTCGGCCATGTCGCGCTCCTCCGCCGTGTCGCACGTCTGGCGGAGCGCGATCCGCGTCCGGCCGCCGTCCTCGGCGAGTTCCACGGTCATCACCGACGGCTCGGGTTTCCCGGGCACGTCCATCCCCACCACCAGCAGGCGGTTCTCGGCGACGTCGAGGTAGGACCCGGTCAGCGGGAACTCGCCGCCGTCCGGCGTGACCATGGTGGCCTTCCAGGCGCCGCCCGGCCGTACGTCCATCTCGACGGAGCCGGGAGCGGCGTACGCCCACCGGGCGTAGCGGTCCGGTGTGGTCCACGCCTGCCACACCCTGCTCACGGGGGCGTCCAGCGTGCGGGTCAGGTGGTAGGAGAAGGCGTTGTCCGTGGTGGTCGGCTCGGCGCTCATGGTGTTGTCCTCTCGTCTCGTCCGTGCCCCGGTCGGCGGGCGGCCTGTCACGGATGCAGACGTGCGGGGGTGCGGAAGGTCATCGGACTCCGGGAAGAATTTTCCGTTGACAACGGAATGTTCATTCCGGGATGCTCGTGCCATGCCCACGAAGACTCATGAACAGCCCGACGACCCCTTCACACCGCCGAGTTCCGACGCGGCACGGGTGCAGCGGGTGCACGCCTCCCTGTTCCGCATCGCCGAGCGGCACGCGGCCACGGACGCACAGCGCCGCCGCCAGATCCATCCCGGAGTGATCGGTCCGCACGAGGCGGTCCGGCTCGTGGCCTTCCTGCTCAGCGGCGCCGCGCTGCCCGAGGAGGGCGAACCCGAGGTGGACCGCGCGGACATCACCGCCGCGCTGAGCCTCGTGCCGCGTGCCCGAGCGGAGATGGACGAGCTGGAGGCCGGACTCCTGGAGATGGCGCGCGGACGCGGCATGACCTGGCCCGAGATCGCCTTCGGCCTCGGCCTGCGCAGCCCGCAGGCCGCCCGGCAGCGCTACGAACGCCTGGCCGACCGCACCGACACGGACGACCGGTAGCCGCCCGGTCAGCCGTCGTGGACCTGCTCGCCCACGGCCCGGGCGGCCCGCCGCCAGGCGGTGGCGACCGCCCGGTGCGCCGCCTCCGTACCGGCAGCCGTCCCGGACGGCAGACGTACGGGACGGCCGATGTGGACGTGGAGGCGCGGACGGCGCACCGGAGCGGTCAGCACACCGGCCAGTTGCTTCGCGACCGGTCCGGAGGCCAGCCGCCGGGCCCCCACCTGGCCCACGGGGACGACCGGGGCGCCGGTGGCGGCCGAAAGCCGCGCCAGACCGGTACGGAACGGCCGGGGCGCGGCACACCCCGCGTCCCGGCGCGACGGCAGGCCCCCCTCCGCGTAGATGAGCACGTGGCGTCCCGACCGCACCGCCTCCGCCGCGGCCTGAAGCGCGTCCGCCGCGCGGGCCGAGCCCCGGTGCACGGGAACGTGCCCGCCCTTCGACAGGGCGCGCCCCAGCACCGGCACCCGCCACAGCCCCGCCGTCGCCAGGACGACCGGCGCCACACCCACCTCGCGCAGGGCGGCCAGCACGAGCGCCGGATCGGCCATCGAGTCGTGGTTGGCGACGAAGACACTGCCCGCGGGGAACGGCCCGTCGGTCTCGCGGGTGACGGTGAGCCGCCCGAACAGCGGCAGCAGGACGGCGGCGGCACGGCTGAGCAAGGGGACGTCCTTCCGGCAGACGGGGTTCCTGCCGGCCAGTTTCGGGCCCGGCGGGCTCCCCGCGCCTGAGTACGCGTACTCGGACCGGCGGTGCCGCCTACTCGGTTCAGGTCCAGAGCTCAGGGCTGAATCACCTCCGGGCGCCCTGGGTACCCGCCCCTTTCCCGCGCGGACACGCCGCGCCGCACCACCACGGGAGGCTGCCATGGCCGACCTCGACCCGACCGGCCCGCAGAAGGCCCTCAAGGGCGCCGACCACCCCGTCGGCAAGGACGACCTCGTCCCGGTGGCGAAGAGCAACGGCGCGGACGACACCCTCGTCAGGAAGCCGGGGCAGACCGGCACCAAGCGGTTCGACGGCCCCGACGAGGTGCGGAAGGCGGTCTTCGGCGACGAATAGCGCCATGCCCAGGGGCTGCCCGCACGGCGGCCCCCGGCCCTGCCGGACAACCGAGACGAGGGACGGTACCGCGATGACCGAGTACGAGCGTTCACACACGATGCCCGCATCACCCGAGCACGTCTTCGACCAGGCCGCCAACATCGAGCAGATGGGCGACTGGCTGCCCGAGGCCCTGCACGTGCACGCCGAGGAGCTGCCCGCCGTCACCGTGCACGAGGACCGCTCCGACGAGGACACCTCCGCGCTGTTCCGCGCCCGGCGGGACCAGATGCGGCTCGAATGGGGCACACGTGAGCAGGGCAGCTACACCGGCTGGCTGCAGGTCTCCGGCATCGGCAGCGGGGCCAGCGAGGTCACGGTGCACCTTTCCTTCTTCGAGGACAGCCACGACCCGGGCGAGAAGGCCGTCGGCGACGCCCTGGACACCAGCCTCCGGCGCCTGGAGGAACAGGTACGGCTCCGCGTCGACAACGCCGCCGGCTGAGCGCCGCCCGCCCGGAAGGCCACCCCCTCATGAACAGCGAGCCCATCACCGAGCACCGCTCGGAAACCACTCTCAGGGTCAACGGCGAGCCGCACACCCTCCTCCTCGACCACCGGCGGGTCCTGCTGGACGTCCTGCGCGAGGACCTCGGCCTCACCGGGGCCAAGAAGGGCTGCGACCACGGCCAGTGCGGGGCCTGCACGGTCCTGGTCGACGGCCGCCGCGTCAACGGCTGCCTGCTCCTGGCCGTGTCCCTGGACGGCCGCGACGTCACCACGGTCGAGGACCTCACCGACGGCGGCGACGGCCCGCACCCCCTGCAGCAGGCGTTCCTCGACCGGGACGCCTTCCAGTGCGGGTACTGCACGCCGGGACAGATCTGCTCCGCCGTCGGCGCCCTCGCCGAGGCCGCGGCCGGCCATCCGTCCCACGTCACCGACCCCTCCGCCTCCTCCGGACGCCCCGTCCCGCTGGATGCCGCCGAGATCCGCGAGCGGCTCAGCGGCAACCTGTGCCGCTGCGGCGCCTATCCGCACATCATCGAGGCCGTCCGGGACGTGATCTGAGTGGAACCCTTCGGATACGTACGGGCCGGCACCGTCCAGGAGGCGGCCGAGGCGCTCGCCGCGCATCCCGGCGCCCGCTGCCTCGCCGGCGGCACCAACCTGGTCGACCTGATGAAACTGGGCGTGGAACGCCCCGGCGTCCTCGTCGACGTCAGCCGTCTGCCGCTGGACACGGTGGAGGAGCTGCCCGACGGCTCCGTGCGCGTCGGCGCCACCGTCCGCAACAGCGACCTCGCGGCCCACCCCCTGGTCCGCGACCGCTACCCCGCCCTGTCCCGGGCGCTCCTCGCCGGCGCCTCCGGACAGCTGCGCAACGCCGCGACCACCGGCGGCAACCTCCTCCAGCGCACCCGCTGCCCCCACTTCCAGGACCTGTCCAAACCCTGCAACAAGCGCGCGCCCGGCAGCGGCTGCGGCGCCCGGGAGGGCACCCACCGCGACCACGCGGTGCTCGGCCACTCCGAGCACTGCGTCGCCACCCACCCCTCGGACATGGCGGTCGCCCTGGCCGCCCTGGACGCACGCGTGGAACTGTACGGCGGCCAGGGGACCCGGGACGTCCCGGCGGACCGGTTCCACCGGCTCCCCGGCGACCACCCGGAGCGGGACACCGAGATCCGGCCCGGCGAACTGATCACCGGCGTGGTGCTGCCGGCCGCCACGGCGTCCCTGCCCTCCACCTACCGCAAGGCCCGCGACCGCGCCTCGTACGCGTTCGCCTTGGCGTCGGTCGCCGCAGTCCTGGACACGGCGGACGACGGCACCGTCACCCACGTGGGGCTCGCCTTCGGCGCGCTCGCCCACACCCCGTGGCGGGCACGGCGCGCCGAGGCCGCGCTGCGCGGCGCCCCGGCGACCCCGGACTCCTTCGCCCACGCCGTGGACCTCGAACTCGAGGCGGCCCGGCCACTGCGGGACAACGGCCACAAGGTGCCCCTCGCCCGCAACCTCGCCGTGGACGTCCTGACCCGGCTCGCACCGTCGGCCCGGCGCCCCCGACACCTCACGGAGGACTCATGACCGGCACCGGTACCGCGCTGGGCGCTCCGGCCGAACGCCGCGAAGGGCGCGAGAAGGTCACCGGCGGCGCCCGCTACGCCGCCGAGCACCCCCTGCCGGACCGCGCCCACGCCTGGCCGGTCCCCGCGACCGTCGCCCGCGGCCGGGTGACGGCCGTCGACACCACGGCCGCCCTCGGCCTGCCCGGCGTCCTCACCGTGCTCACCCACGAGAACGCCCCCCGGCTCGCCGAGCCGGACGACCCCACCCTGGCCGTGCTGCAGGACCCCCGCGTGCCGCACCGCGGCTGGTTCGTCGCGCTCGTCGTCGCCCGTTCCCCGGAGGAGGCCCGTGCCGCCGCCGCGGCGGTCCGGGTCGAGTACGCCGTGGAGGAGCACGACGTGACTCTCACCGCGGACCACCCCGAGGCGTACGAGCCGAAGACCGCCAACGCCGGCCACCCGGCCCGCCGTGAGTACGGGGATCCCGACGGCGCCTTCGCCTCGGCCCCCGTCCGGATCGACGTCTCCTACCGTGTGCCGCCGCTGCACAACCACCCCATGGAGCCCCACACCAGTACGGCCGAGTGGGAGGGCGACCGCCTCGTCGTGCACACCTCCAGCCAGGGCGGCACGGCGGTGCGCGCCGTGCTCGCCGCGCTGTTCGGGCTGCCCGAGGACCGGATCACCGTCGACACCGGCCATGTGGGAGGCGGCTTCGGCTCCAAGGGCACCCCGCGCCCCGACGTCGTGCTCGCCGTCATGGCCGCCCGCGAGACCGGCCGGCCGGTGACCGTCGCCCTGCCCCGCCGCCACCTTCCCGCCGTCGTCGGCCACCGGGCCCCCACCCTGCACCGGCTGCGGCTCGGCGCGGACACCGACGGCCGGCTGACCGCCCTGACCCACGAGATCGTCACACACAGCTCCCGCGTCAAGGAGTTCGTGGAGCAGGCGGCGGTCCCCGCACGCGTCATGTACGCCACCCCGAACAGCCGCACGCTCCACCGAGTGGTCCGGCTCGACGTGCCGACCCCGTCCTGGATGCGCGCCCCCGGTGAATGTCCCGGCATGTACGCCCTGGAGTCGGCGGTGGACGAACTCGCCACAGCCCTCGGCATGGACCCGGTGCGGCTGCGCGTCCTCAACGAACCCGAGAGGGAACCGGACAGCGGCAAACCGTTCAGCAGCAGGCACCTCACGGAGTGTCTGCGCGAGGGCGCGCGCCGCTTCGGCTGGGACCGCAGGGACCCCCGCCCCCGCACCCGGGTGGAGGGGCCCCTGCTCGTCGGCACGGGCGTCGCGGCGGCCACCTACCCCGTCCTCGTGCAGCCGTCCGCCGCCGAGGCCCGGGCGCTGCCGGACGGGACCTTCGTCGTCCGCGTCAACGCCACCGACATCGGCACCGGAGCCCGCACCGTGCTCGCCCAGGTGGCGGCCGACACCCTCCGCGTGCCCCTGGACCGGGTACGGGCCGACATCGGCGACAGCGACCTGCCGTCCGCGTCCCTGGCCGGGGGGTCCTCCGGGACCGCCTCCTGGGGATGGGCCGTGCACGACGCGTGCGCCAGGCTCGCGGGCCGGCTCGGTGGTCTCACCGGCCGGCTGCCCGACGAGGGGATCACCGCCCGCGCCGACACGACGGGCCGGGCGGACGCCGAAAGCCCCTACGCCCGCCACGCCTTCGGCGCGCACTTCGCCGAGGTCGCCGTCGACTCCGTCACCGGCGAGGTGCGGGTGCGCCGGATGCTCGGTGTCTTCGCCGCCGGACGGATCCTCAACGCCCGTACCGCGCGCTCCCAGTTCATCGGCGGCATGGTCATGGGGCTGGGCATGGCGCTGACCGAGGGCAGCACGATGGACGCCGCGTTCGGCGACTTCACCGAGTCCGACCTGGCGTCGTACCACGTGCCCGCGCACGCCGACGTGCCCGCCGTGGAGGCGCACTGGATCGACGAGGACGACACCCGCCTCAACCCGATGGGCAGCAAGGGGATCGGCGAGATCGGCAACGTGGGCAGTGCGGCCGCCATCGGCAACGCCGTCCACCACGCCACCGGCGTCCGCTTCCGCGAACTCCCGCTGACCCCCGACAAGGTGCTCGCCGGACTGTCCGGACCGCCCGCGCCTACCAGTGGGCGGGCCGGCTGAGGGTGGGGGGCAGCACGGTGGCCGCGTCGCCCCGGGCCGCGTCGAGCTGCGCCTGGGTGAGGAAGAGGGCGCCGGTGAGATCGGCGCCGCCGAGGTTCGCGTCGCGCAGGTCGGCACCGATCAGGTCGGCGTCGCGCAGGTCGGCCCCGGCGAGGTCGGCGGCGACGAGGAGGGCGCCGCGCAGGCTCGCCCCGCGCAGGTCGGCGCCGGACAGCCGGGCACCGATCAGATCGGCTCCGCGGTGGTTCCTCCTGCGGCCCGGGATCCGGGCCCGGGCGAGTTCGCTCGCCCGCAGCAGCAGCGGGTTGACCTCGCCGCGCAGCGCGTTCACGTCCAGCGTGGCGACCGACTCGGCGCTGCCGCGGGTCAGGCCGTCGATCCGGACCAGCGCCCGCCGCAGCTCCCGGTGGACGGGCCGGGCCGCCGCGAGGTCGAGGGCCTCGGCGACGTACCGGAGCAGCTCGTGCAGCTGCCGCATCACGGGGAAGACCTCGAACATGGCGCGCGCCGACTCCGGCGCCCGGCGCCAGTCGGTGCCGCCGAAGGTGACCTGGGACACCTTCTGCCCGGCGCCGAAGCAGTCGAAGACGGTGCAGCCGGAGTAGCCCTTGTCGCGCAGCCGCTCGTGGATGCCGCAGCGGAAGTCCGCCCGGAGGTGGGAGCACGGCTGCCCCGCGGCCTTGTCGACGGCGAAGTCGGCGGAGCGGGCGAAGGGCAGGGCCACGCAGCACAGGCCGAAGCAGTTGGCGCAGTCGGCCCGGAGGTCCTCGCGGCCCCCGGGAGCCGTGGAGGCCGCGAGGGCTTCGCGCTGTGGTGACACCGTGCGGGCTCCTGTTCGTACGACGGGCGGTCGCGCCCATTCTCGCAGACGGCCCACCTGCGGATTCGCGCGGACGGCCGACGACTCACGGCCGTCGGCGCGCGATCCCGGGGTGTCCGGCCTATGATCGACCATTAAAGTTGAATTTCGAACTTTTCTGTGGTGGTGGAGGATCGGGCCATGAGCAACACGGAAACGCACCCGACGGAGGCGCTCTGCGGCGCGGACGTCGACGGACCGCCCCCGCCGGGCATCGAGATCCTCACCCCGAGGGACGTACCCCTCGGCGGCCCCCGGGCCATGCGGGTGCGGCGGACCCTGCCCCAGCGGGCGCGCACCCTCATCGGGGCGTGGTGCTTCGCCGACCACTACGGTCCCGACGACATCGCCGAGTCCGGGGGCATGCGGGTGCCGCCGCACCCGCACACCGGCCTGCAGACCGTCAGCTGGCTGTTCAGCGGCGAGATCGAACACCGCGACAGCCTCGGCAGCCACGCCTTCGTCCGGCCCGGCGAACTCAACCTCATGACCGGCGGGCACGGCATCAGCCACTCCGAGGTCTCCACCGGGAGCACCCGGATCCTGCACGGCGCGCAGCTGTGGGTGGCGCTGCCCGCGGAACACCGCGACACGGCGCGGGACTTCCAGCACCACGTCCCCTCCCCGCTCGCGCTGGACGGCGGCGAGGCGCGCGTCTTCCTGGGCACGCTCGCCGGCGACACCTCACCGGTGCGCACCTTCACCCCCCTGCTCGGCGCCGAGATCACCCTGGACCCGGGCGCCCGCGTGACCCTCGACGTGGACCCAGGCTTCGAACACGGAGTCCTCGTCGACAGCGGCGACGTCCTCCTCGCCGACACGCTCCTGCGACCGGCCGAACTGGGATACGCGCCCCCGGGCCGCACCGCCCTCACCCTGGCCAACCGGGCGACGGCCCCGGCCCGGCTGCTGCTCCTGGGCGGGCCGCCCTTCCAGGAGGAGATCGTCATGTGGTGGAACTTCATCGGCCGGTCGCACGACGACATCGTCCGGGCCCGCGAGGACTGGACGAAGGGGACCCGTTTCGGCGAGGTGCAGGGGTACGACGGGGCTCCACTGCCCGCGCCGGAGCTGCCGAACGCACCCTTGAAGCCGCGGGGGAGGACGCGCTGACCTGCGGATACGTAGGTCTTGAACCAAGGGCCCCGAGACCGTTGCCGGCCCTGCCCGCGCGGGCTCGGGCCCGCCGGGACGTCCTGGCGCACCGCTCCCCGCCCCGGGCCGTCCACTGGCTTCGCGCGCTTCCGTGAAGCAACGGCCAGGGGCTTAGCGGCGCGTCGAGAGGGAAACGACTACTCCGAAACGGTCGTCGTGACGACGGATCGACGACCGGCCGACGTGGGGGGACTTCGTGAAGGACGTGCCCTTGTACCTGAGGCCGCGGGTGGATCCACCGCTGGCCTCGCTGCTGGAGGATGCGCCGTTCCTGCACTCGCTGGCCGACGCCCTCGGCTCACCGCTCAACGTGCTGCTCCCGGAGGTCGTCGCCGACAACGCCGAACGTTTCCGGGTCGTCTACCGCCGCCACCGCCTGACCGGCCGGGTGTACTTCGCGCACAAGGCGAATCGTTCCAGCGCCCTGGTGAGGAGGCTGGCCGCCTGTGATCCGGCCGCCGTCGGGATCGACGTGGCCTCCCTCGAGGAGTTACGGCACGCACTGGGCTGCGGGTTCACGGGCAACCGGGTGATGGCCACCGGTCCCAAGGACCGGGAGTTCCTGTGGCTGGCGGCCCGGGTGGGGGCGACGGTCAACCTGGACTCGGCCGGTGAGCTGGAGCTACTGGCGGAGCTCGTCCGGACGTACGGACTGGACCGGGTGGACGTGCTGGCGCGCTTGTCGGGGTTCGAGTCGGACCCCGGACACGGCGGGGCCGGCACGCGGGTGCTGTCGCGCCGCAGCCGCTTCGGTACGCCGGTCGCCGAGACCGACGGGCTGTGGGCGGCGCTGGAGCGGCATCGGGACGCCGTCACCCTGACCGGTCTGGCGTACCACCTGGACACCACCGGGCTGGAGGAGAAGGTCCGGGCGCTGGAGCGCTGCGTGCTGGCGATGGACGAGTGCCGGGCGCGGGGCCTGGCGCCGCGCGTCGTCGACATCGGTGGGGGGTTCGGGGCCGGTTACGTCGCCGAGGCCGGCGAGTGGGAGCGGTGGACCACCGCGCTGAGCGAGGCGGTGCTCGGCGTACGGCCGGCCCTGACCTGGCGCGGTCACGGCTACGGCTTGCGCAACGAGGGCGGCACGGTACGCGGCACGGCGGCCCTGTACCCCGCCCACCGGCCCGTCGCCGGGCCGGACTATCTCGACCGGCTGCTCTCGCTTCCCGCCCCGGTCCTGGGCAGGCCGCCCGCCACGCTCCTGCTGGAGCACCTGAACGACCTGTACGTCGAACCGGGGCGCGCCCTCGTCGACCAGTGCGGACTGTCGCTGGCCCGCGTGCTGGACGTACGGCCCATGGGGGACGACCCCACCCGTCACCTGGTGCGCCTCGGCATGAACGCCGGGGACGTGAGTCTGGAGGAACACGGGGTGCTCGTCGACCCCGTGCTGCTGCCCCGCGGCGGCTTGCGGGACGGGGCGGCGGACGACGGACCGGTCGGCGTCCACCTCGTCGGCAACCTCTGTCTGGAGGCCGACCTGATCACCCGTCGGCTGGTCTTCCTGCCCCGCCTGCCACGCGCCGGGGATCTGCTGGCCTTCGTCAACACCGCCGGCTACGTCATGGACTTCCACGCCCACCACGCGCAGCGACAGCCCGTCGCGCGGACCGTGGCGGTCACGGAGGAGGGCGGTGTCCGGCGCTGGTGCCCGGACGAGGACTACTGGCCGCTCACACACCCGCAGGGAGTGCCGTCATGAGGTACGACAGCATCACCGAGGCCATCGGCAACACACCGCTGGTCCGCATCGATCCGTCCGTGCACGGACTGGGCAACATCGACCTGTACGCCAAGCTGGAGATGCTCAACCCGTTCGGGTCCGTCAAGGACCGGCCCGCCTGGCACATGGCCCGCCCGCACCTGGAGGCCGAGGCCGACGGCACGGTCGTGGAACTCTCCAGCGGTAACACGGCCAAGGCCCTCGCCCTGCTGGCCGGCCTGCACGGGCTGAAGTTCAAGAGCGTGACCAACCGGATGCGCGTCCCCGAGATCAAGGAACTGCTGCTGCTCCTCGGGGCGGAGATCGAGGAACTCCCCGGGCAGAGCGAGTGCCTCGACCCGACGGACACCGACGATCCGCTCACCCGCTTCCACCAGGCCCTCTCGGAGCCCGGCAGCACCTACCTGCACACCGACCAGTACTTCAACCCGCGCAACGTCGAGGCACACGCGGCCGGCACCGGACCGGAGATCGTCAAGGACCTGGACGGACGGGCACCGGACTGGTTCATCGCCTGCGTCGGCACGGCCGGCTCCTCGACCGGTGTCGCCCAGGTGCTGCGCGAGCACGATCCGCGGGTCCGTGTGCTCGGGCTGGTCGCGGACAAGTCCGACTTCATCCCCGGCATCCGCACGATCGACGAGGTGCACCAGGTCGGCCTGTTCGACCCGGCCACGTACGACTCCCTCGCGTCGGTCACCTCCCAGGAGGCCATCGACGGGATGGTCACCCTCATCCGCCGCTGCGGGCTGCTGTCGGGGCCGACCGGCGGCGCCGCCTATCAGGGAGCCGTCCGCCACCTGGCGTCCGTCGACGCGGAGCTGGCGCACACCGGTGCCCGCCGGAGCGCCGTCTTCATCGTGTGCGACCGGGCCGAGAGCTACCTGAGCTACGTGCGCAGTCGCCGCCCGGAGCTGCTGGGCGGAACACGGCGCGGGCACGCGGTGTCGTCGCTCACCGACAGCGAGGTACGCGCCCGGGCCCGGGTCATCGGGGTCGAGGACGCCCGGCGCTGGATCGCGGAGGCGGATCCCCGCCCTCTGGTGGTCGACCTGCGCGGTCCGCACGCGTACGCAGCCCTGCACATCGAGGGCTCGATCAACATCGTCGACGAGGTGTTCGAGGAACTGGTGCGGACCGGGCTGCCGTTCAGCAAGCGGACACCGGTGCTGCTGGCCTGTCCCGTGGGGGAGAAGTCGCTGCGCTACGCCGCGTTGCTGACCCGCATGGGACACCCGGACGTCCGCAGCCTGGCGGACGGCATCGTCGCCTGGCGCGACGCGGGCGCACCGCTGGTGAGGGAGTGACCTGATGCGCGGCGGAACACACGACGAAGACGGGCTCTGGCAGCGGGAGGCGAGGGCGCAGTTCCCGATCATCACGGCGCACCCGGATCTGGCGTACCTGGACAGCGCGGCGACCTCGCAGAAGCCCCGGGCCGTCCTGGACGCCGTGCGGACCTACCTGACCACGTCGAACGCCAACGCGGGCCGCGGCACCTATCCCTGGGCCAACCGGACCACGGGGGTGATCGAACGGACCCGCGAGCGGCTCAAGGAATTCCTCGGCGACCGCGAACCGGACCGCTCCACCGTCCATTTCACCAGCGGGACGACCGAGGGCCTGCGCACCGTCGCCCGTGACTGGCTCGTGGAGCACCTCACCGACGGCGACGAGATCCTGGTCCCGTTCTCCGACCACCGGGCCAACCTCGAACCCTGGCTCGAAGCCCGGCGCCTGCTCGCGGAGCGCGGCACCGACGTGCGCGTCCGTGCCCTGCCGTGTCAGGAGTCCTCCGGCGACTACGACCACCGTGCCCTCGCCGACGCCGTCGGCCCCCGCACCCGCTTCGTCGCGGCCACCCATGTCCACCACGTCTACGGCGGGGACATGAACGTCCACCGCCTGCGCGCCGCCGTGGGACCCGACGTGCCCATCTGCCTGGACGCCGCGCAGAGTGTGGGCCACCTTCCGCTCCGGGTCGGCGATCCGGAGCTCGACGTGGACTTCGTCGTCTTCTCGGGGCACAAGGCGCTGGCCCTGCCCGGCACCGGCGCGGTGTGGGCGCGCAACACCCGCGGCCCCGTCCTGACGCCCTCCGGCTGGCAGGGCACCCCCAACACCGTGGGCATCGTGTCGCTGCTGGCCGCCCTGGACTGGCTGGACGCGGTCGGCGTCGACCGCATCGCCGCCCACGTCACCCGTCTGGCCACCCGCCTGACCGACCGGCTGCGCCGGCTGGACGCCTACGAGGTCCTCGGCTGCCCCGCCAGTCTGGCCGCCGACTCCACCCTGCCCGCGGCCCAGCGACGGCACGGCATCGTCACCCTGCGGCACCGTGACATCCCGTCCGACGACCTCGGGTTCATCCTCTTCAGCCACGGCTTCATGGTCCGGGCCGACAGCCTCTGCCAGGCGGGCGCGGACGACAAGGACGGATCCGTACGGGTGAGCCTGCACGTCTACAACACCGACGAGGAGATCGACCGCCTGCTGGCCGTTCTCGCCTCCATGGCGTGAACGGCCACCGGTGACCGTCTCCGCCTGCGGGGCGCGCGGCGGACGCCGACGGGCCGGAGGGGGACCGCTTTCCTCCGGACGCGCGGTCCCGCTCGGACCCGGCCACCCACGTGGGGCGCCGCCGCGCGTTCCCCGGCCTCGGGGTCGGGCCCCGTGGCCGGCTCGTCCGGCAGGAGCAGGTCCGGCTCCCGGACGAGTCCTTGGGTGCGATCAGGGCGCGCTGCCTCTGTCCGCCGGACGGTCCGCCGAGTTGCCGTGTGGCCGGGGCGGCGATACCGGGGCGGTCCGGGGCCGGGTCCACCGCGGCCCGGTCCCGACGGGTGAGCCGGCGCCACGGGCCGCGTTCGTCCCGGCGCCCCGTCTCCACGGTCCGGCGGACCGTCGACGGAAGCGCGTCACCGACCGCACCGCGCTGGGGGACGAACGCCGGTGGACGGCCGCCTACCGCACCAGGCAGGGCCGCTTCGCGTCGAACTTCCAGCCGGGGACCAGGTACCGCATGCCGATGGCGTCGTCCCGTGCCCCCAGGGCCTTCGTCCGGTAGAGCTCGTGGGCGGCGAGGAGGCGGTCCATGTCGAGCCGGACGCCGAGGCCGGGTGCGTCGGGGACGGCGATCTCTCCGCCGACGATGCGGGGCGGGTCGGTGGTGAGCCGCTCCAGACCCTCCTGCCATATCCAGTGCGTGTCCAGGGCGTTGTACGCGCCGGGCGCCGCGGCTCCGCAGTGGGTGACCATGGCGAGCGAGATGTCGAAGTGGTTGTTGGAGTGGCAACCCCAGGTCAGCCCCATCGCGTTGCACAGCTGTGCCACGCGCACGGAACCCTGCATGGTCCAGAAGTGCGGGTCGGCCAACGGGATGGAGACCGACTGCAGGGCGAGGGCGTGGGTCAGCTGCCGCCAGTCGGTGGCGATCATGTTGGTCGCGGTGGGCAGGCCGGTCGCGCGGCGGAACTCGGCGAGGATCTCCCGCCCGGAGTAGCCGTCCTCGGCTCCGCAGGGGTCCTCGGCGTAGGCGAGCGTCCCGGTCAGTGGCGCGCAGAGCTCGACGGCCTCGCGCAGCGACCAGGCGCCGTTCGGGTCGAGGGTGATCCGGGCCTCGGGGAAACGCTCCTTCAGCGCGCGGACGGCCCTGACCTCCTCCGCGCCGTCCAGGACGCCGCCCTTCAGTTTGAAGTCGCGGAAACCGTACAGCTCGTGGGTGGCCTCGGCCTGGCGGACGATCGCCTCGGGAGTCAGGGCCTCCTCGTGCCGGATCCGGTACCAGTCGGTGTCCGCGTCGGGTTCGCGGACGTACTCGAGGTCGGTGCGGTCGGGGTCGCCGACGTAGAAGAGGTAGCCCAGCACCCGTACCGAGTCGCGCTGCTGACCGTCCCCGAGGAGCGCCGCGACCGGTACGTCCAGGTGCTGGCCCAGGAGGTCCAGCAGGGCCGACTCGACGGCGGTGACCGCGTGGACGGTGGTGCGCAGGTCGAAGGTCTGCGCACCGCGTCCGCCGGAGTCGCGGTCGGCGAAGCGGTCCGCGATCTCACGCAGGACGCGCTTGTAGTCGCCCGTCCTCGCACCGATCACGAGCGGCTCGGCGTCCCGCAGGGTCTGTGTGATCTTCTCCCCGCCGGGCACCTCACCCAGGCCCGTACGCCCTTCGGAGTCCGTCAGGACGACGACGTTGCGCGTGAAGTAGGGACCGTGGGCGCCGGAAAGGTTCAGCTCCATGCAGTCGCGGCCCGCCACGGGGTAGACGGAGAACGCGGTGACGGTCGGCTGGCTCGTGCTCATACTCTCTTCACATTCCTTGCGTGACGGGGGAGGAGGGGGCGGGACGGACGGTCACGGACCGAGGAGGTCAAGGACCTGCTCGGCCACCAGGACACCGCCCAGGCCGAGGACGGCGAGCACGGTCGTGTAACCGGTACGGACCTTGATCGCTTCGATGACGGAGAGGTTGAAGTACTCCTTGAAGAGCCAGAAGCCGGGGTCGTTGACGTGGGAGAAGGCGATGGAGCCGCAGGCGACGGCGAGGACCATCACCTCCGGGTGGACCCCGCTGCCCGCCAGGAGCGGCAGCACCACGCCGGAGGCCGTGACCACGGCGACGGTCGCCGAGCCGAGGGCTATGCGGAGGATGACGGCGACGAGCCAGGCCAGGACGATCGGTGAGACGGACCAGCCGTCGGTGGCGTCCTTGATGTAGTCGGAGATCCCGCCCTCGACGAGGACGTTCTTGAACGCCCCGCCCGCGCCGATCACCAGCAGGATCATCGCCATCGCCTTGGCCGCCGAGGAGCAGGAGGCGCCGACCTCCTCCAGGCTCCGGCCGATCCGCGGCCCGAACGCCCAGACGGCCAGGCACAGCGTCAGCATCAGCGCGATCGGCGCCGAGCCGACGAACGCGACGAAGTGCAGGAATCCCGTCTCGGCGGAGGTGGCCATGTCGGTCACGGCGGCCGTCACGATCAGCGCCACGGGGAACAGCGCCACGAACAGCGACCAGCCGAGGCCGGGCATCTCCTCGTCGGTGAACTCGCGTTCCCCGACCAGGCCCTGGGGAATGGAGGGCGTCATGGCCTTGACGAACGGCAGGCGGGGCCAGACCAGGGCGACGAGCGCGCCGGCGGGGACGGCGATGAACAGGCCGTAGAGCAGGGTCAGCCCGACGGAGGCGTCGAAGGTCGCGGCGACGGCGGTGGGGCCGGGATGCGGCGGCAGGAAGCTGTGCATCGTCGACAGCGTGACGGACATCGGCAGGCCGACCCACAGCAGTGGTGCCCCCGTGACCCTGACCAGGGTGAACGCGATCGGCACGATGATGATGAAGGCGACCTCGTAGAACATGGTCACGCCGATCAGCATCGCGGTGACCACCATCGCCACCTGCACCCAGCGGGGGCCGAAGGAGTCGAGGAGGGTGCCGGCGATGCGCTGGGCGGCACCGGAGTCACCCATGACGCGGCCGAGCATGGCACCGAGCCCGATGGTGAGCATGGTGTCGCCGATCTGGCCCCCGATGCCCTCGGCGAGCACGTCCGGGATGGTCACCAGCGGAATTCCCTGGACCAGCGCGACGCCGACCGCCACGAGCAGCAGTGCCGCGAAGCCGTTGAGTTTCAGCCTGGTCATGAGGATCAGCAGGACCAGGACGCTGATCCCGACCACGAGCAGGGGCATGGCAGTTCTCCTTTGAACTGTCGAGCGGGGGAGGACGCGGGACGGCTCGCCGCGCGGATCCGTCAGGCGGGTCGTCGTACCGCGCCGACGAGGCTCAGCCCGTGGTCCAGCACCTTCTCCAGGGCGGACAGATCGGCCGGAGCGGGGTCGGTGAGCGGGGCGCGCACCGGACCGACCGGGAGGCCGCGCAGCCGGGCGGCGGCCTTCACCAGGGACACGGCGTATCCCGGTACCCGGTCGCGGAGTTCGACGAGCGGGACGTAGAAGCCGCGCAGCAGCTTGTCCACCGTGCCGTGGTCGCCGTCCCCGAGAGCGGTGAAGAAGGCGTTCGCGATCTCGGGGGCGAAGGCGTGGACGGCGGAGGAGTAGGCGGGGACGCCGACGGTGGCGTAGGCGCGGGCCTGGATCTCGGCGGTGGCGGCGCCGTTGAAGAAGAGGAAGTCCTCCGGCGCGGCGAGGGTGAGGCGCTGGAGCCGGTCGAGGTCGCTGTGGCCGTCCTTGAGCCCGATGACGCCCGGGATCCCCGCGACACGCCGCAGGGAGGCCGCCGTGAAGGCGACCGGTCCGCGCTGATAGGCGATGAGCGGCAGCCGGGTGCCCCCGGCGATCCGGCGCAGCTGTTCCACCAGGCCGTCCTGCGGGGCGCTGACCAGGTAGTGGGGCAGTACCAGCGCGGCGTCGGCGCCGGCGTCCTCGGCGATGCGGGCGAAGCGGACGGACTGGGCCCAGCCGTAGCCGATGCCCGCGACCACCGGGACGCGCCCGTCGGCGAGCTCGACCGCGGTCCGTACGACCGTCCGGTACTCGTCCTCGTCCAGCGAGAAGAACTCGCCGGTGCCGCAGGCGGGGAACACCGCGCCGGGGGCGGTGGCCAACCGGTCGGCCAGGTACGCCCGGTACGCGTCCGGGTCGAGGCCGCCGTCCTCCCGGAAGCTGGTGAGGGGGAAGGACAGCACCCCGCCCGCCATTCCGTCCCGGAGCCGCTGAGCGACCTGTGCGGCCTCGGTGCTGATCCCTGCCATGAACCGTCCCTGTATACAGATGCCGTCTGCGTATGCAGATGGAGGTTAGGTCTGTGAACAGGGTGGGTCAATGGGTGTGCCGTCACGAATTCGCGCGGACCTACGATGAGCTCATGCTTGAGAAGACGGGTGTCCGTGGGGTGAAGTCGGCGGCCCGGACCGTCGCGCTGCTGGAACTCCTCGCCCGGCGGGGTGAGCAGCCCTCACGCCTGGACCAGCTCGCCGAGGAGCTGGACGTGCCGCGCAGCAGCATGTACCAACTGCTGCAGACCCTCGTCGACTGCGGCTGGGTCCGCACCGACGCCACCGGCTCGCTCTACGGCATCGGCATCCGCGCGCTGCTCACCGGCACCGGCTACCTCGACGGCGACCACCGCATCAGGATCGTCCGCCCCTACCTCGACGAGGCGTCGGACGCGCTCGGCGAGACGATCCACATGGGCCGGCTCGACGGTCCGGACGTCGTCTACCTCGCCACCCGCGAGTCCCACGAGTACCTGCGCACCATCAGCCGCGTCGGCCGCCGCGTCCCGGCCCATGCCGGCGGACTCGGCAAGGCCCTCCTCGCCGAGCGCCCCGACGACGCCCTGCCCCTTCCGGACGGGCCGTTGACCGCCCTCACGGAGAACACGCACACCACCCGCGCCTCCCTCCTGGCCGACCTGGCCCGGACCCGCGAACGCGGCTACTCCGTGGACCGCGAGGAGACGGTCACCGGCATCGCCGGCTTCGGCTTCGCCCTCCGCTACACGACCCCGGCGACCGACGCCATCAGCTGCTCGGTCCCGGTGGCCCGTCTGACCCCCGAGCACGAGTCCCGCATCATCTCCGTGATGCGGGAGACGCGAGCGAGGATAGAGGCCCGGACGCCGCCCGTCTCGGGCGTGCCCGACTGGCGCCAGTGAGCCCGCGCCCCGATCACCGGCGGGCCGGAGGACCACGGGCCTGGTGGACCGCCGTCCCGTGACGGCCGTCCGAGCGGGGCGCCCCCGTGGCGTTCCCGGTGCCCACGCCGAGCCCGACGGCGCCCCGCCCCACCCCCGCGCCGCGAACGCGGTGCACGGGGCCCAGGGGCGCAACTGCTTCCCGGGGCCGCGGATCACCCGCCGGGCGCACCGGCCGCCGCACGGGCGTAACGGCGTGCCAGGACCGCGAAGGCGTCCCTGAGTTCCCGCGGGCCGACCACTTCGACGGCGGCGTCGAACCGCCCGACGTCGGCGGCGAGGGCGGTCCACGACCAGGAGCCCAGGACGAGCCGGCAGCGGCCGGGGCCCAGCTCCTCGACGACGGCGTCGTGGGCGTGGCGGGACACGGTGGCGGCGGGCAGGTCCAGGATCACCTCGCCGCGGCAGGGCCACTCGCCGGAGCCGTCCGACCCCCGGAACCTGCCGGTGACGAACGCGGCCACGTCGCCCCCGGGTACCTCACGCGGTGTGAAGCGGGGCCCCGCGGGGCTGCGCGGGGTGATCCGGTCGGCGCGGAAGACGCGCCAGTCGGCGCGGTCGAGGTCGAAGGCGACGAGGTACCAGCGCCCGCCCCGGCTGACGAGATGGTGCGGCTCCACCCGACGCGGCGGACGGACGGCGCCCTCCGGCGGGGAGGCGCCGGCGTAGTCGAAGCGCAGCACTTCGCCGGCGTGGACGGCGGCGCCCAGCGTCATGAGCAGCGCGCCGTCGACGGACGGGCGCGGCCGGGCCGCGGACGGCTCCACGGTGGTCACCCGGAGGGTGTCGACGCGGTGGCGCAGCCGCGCGGGCATGACCTGCCGGACGGTGGCCAGGGCGCGAACCGCGTCCTCCCGGATCGCGGCACCCGTGGCGGTGGCGGCCCGCAGCGCGACGGCGAGGGCGACGGCCTGCCCGTCGTCGAACAGCAGCGGCGGCAGCCGGGTGCCGGAGTCCAGCCGGTATCCCCCGTCGGGCCCCTTGAAGGCCGCGACGGGATAACCGAGTTCGCGCAGCCGGTCCACGTCACGGCGTACGGTCCGCGCGCTCACCCCCAGCCGTTCGGCCAGCAGCGCCCCCGGCCAGTCACGGCGGGCCTGGAGCAGGGAGAGCAGGGACAGCAGTCGGGCTGAGGTCTTCGGCATGCCGTCGATCCTGCCCCGGGAAGAGGACACGACCTGACCGCTTCCCCGCGACGGTTCTTCCGCGTCCGGCCACGACGACCGGAAGGGCGGTCACCGTGACGACCACCGTCGTGCCCCGGCCGCCCGCCCCCGACGCCGGACGGGCCGGCCCCGCCCGCGGGGTCCCGCGGCGGGCGATCGGCCACCGGAACGACTCCCGGCTGCCGCCCGGCGACACCCTGGACGGCGTCCTCGCGAGCCGCGAACGGGTCGCCGCCCGCGGCGAGGGGATCGTCGCCCCCGTGCCCGGCCGTGCCGGCGGCCCGCCCGCTGCCCGAGGCCCCCGGCACGCGCCGGGAGCCGTGCGCAGCGTGCCGACGCGCCTCATCGCCGGGGCCGCGCGGCACGCCGGACACGCCGGCATCCCGCGCGGGACGCCCGACGGACGTCCACCTGGGCGGCACGGATCACCGCGTCCGCCCGCCGAGCGGCACCCCCGGTCAGCCGGGCCGGTGCTGCTGGGTGAGGACCGCCGCCATCAGTTCGGGGTCGAGGACCGAGACGTCGGCGAGGCGGGTGGACGCGGTGAGGGAGTTCAGCAGGGCCTTGGTGACCCGCAGGGCGGGGGCCGGACGCCGCAGGACGGGCCGGGCCCAGGCCGTGACGGCCGCGTCGAGGGCGTCCTCGGGCACGACCTTCTGCAGGATCGACAGGGTGTGGGCCTCGTGGGCGTCGAAGACGCGCCCGGTGAGGACGATGTCGCGGACGCGGGCGGCCCCCGCCTCGCTGATGAGGCGGGGGAGCAGCCCGCCCCAGGCGGTGGGCAGGCCGAGGGCGAGTTCGGGCAGGCGGAAGGCCGCCGTGTCGGCGCCGACGCGCAGGTCGCAGGCGAGGGCGAGGGCGAGGCCCGCGCCGACGGCCCGGCCCTGGACACGGGCGATGGTGACGGCGGGATTGGCGGTGAGTGCCTCGCACACGCGCCGGGCCCGGGTCCCGGAGGCGCGGATGCCGCCGCCGGTGGGGTCGAGGGCGAGGTGCTCGGCGAACTCGCCGCGGTCGCCGCCGAGGCAGAAGTCGTCGCCGGCGGCGGCCAGCACCAGGACCCGTACCGCCGGGTCCTGGTCGTCGAGGACGGCGAGGAGGTCGTCCAGCATGGCGTCGGTGACGGCGTTGCCCTGTTCGGGGACGTTCAGTTCGACGGTGAGGAGGGGACCCTGCCGGCGGGTGCGCAGGGTCTTGAGCATCCGGTCGGCGGGGAGTTCGGCGAGGGGCAGGGCGTTCATGCGGTGACTTTCAGGGAGGTGATGCGGCGGAAGACGACCCGGGAGGTGTCGTAGGAGGGGGGTGCGAGGGGCCGCAGCGTGGGGAAGCGCTCCAGCACCTGGGTGAGCAGTTCGCGGGCCTCCAGCCGGGCGAGCGCCGCGCCGAGGCAGTAGTGGGCGCCGCCGCCGAAGGTGAGGTGGCCGCCGCCGCGCCGGATGTCGAACCGGTGGGGGTCCGGGTTGCGGCGGGGGTCGTGGGCGGCCGCCCCGTAGAGCACGTGGACGGTGGTGTCCTTGGCGATCGGTGTGCCGGCGAGGACGGTGTCGTCGGCGGCGACACGGGAGTTGACGAACACGGGCGGGTCGTAGCGCAGCGTCTCCTCGACCGCGTCGTCGATGTGCTGAGGGTGCCGGCGCAGCCAGGCGGCGCGCGAGGGGTCCCGGGTGAGGAACCACACGGTGTTGGCCATCAGCACCGCGCTGGTCTCCAGCGAGGCGATGGTGATGAACATCGTCAGGTCGTAGATCACCTGGTCCGCGGCGGCCCGGTCGTCGGGGTACTGGGCGTCCCAGTGGTGGATCCAGCCGGTGAGGACATCGTTGCCGGGGCGGGCCCGCCGCTGCCGGATCAGCTCGGTGAAGTAGGCCCGCATCTCCAGCGTGGCCTGCGCCGACACGGCGAGTTCGCTCCTGGTGGGCAGCAGTTCCTGGGCGTAGACCTGCCGGTGGGTGAAGTCCAGGATGCGCGCGTGGTGCTCCGGGGGGATGCCGAGCCAGGCGCTGACGGTCAGCAGGGGGAGCCGCTCGGCGACGGTGGTGACGAAGTCGGCCTCCCCGTCGGCGCGCAGCCGGTCCTCGAGGTCGTCCAGGAGGCCGGCGGCGAGGGCGGCGACCCGGGGGCGCAGGTTCTCCAGGGTGCTGCGGTCGAACGGGTTGCCCAGGGCGCGCCGTTGACAGGTGTGGGTCGGGGCGTTGAGGCGGGGCAGGGTGCGGGTCATCTCGCGGGTGGCGGGAGCCTGCCAGCGTCCCGGGTCGGGCTGCCGCTCCTGCCAGGCGAAGTCCGGCACGAGCCAGTTCCTGCCGCGCAGGACCTGGCTGCATGCCTCGAACCCGGTGACGAAGTAGCCGCCCCAGGGGGCGCGTACGACGTCCCCCAGGGCGCGCATCTCCTCCCATATGGGAAGGGGGTCGGCCTGCCCTTCTCCGGAACGCAGGCGGCGGAGAAGGGAGATGACGGCTCGGCGGTCGTGGGTGGTGCCGCGTATGTCGCCAACGGCGGTCACGCAGAGCTCCTTCGGCTGGGCGCTACCGATCAGTACCGCCGGAACCTACCCTTCCGTACTCCTGTGTCATGCGCCCCTGCGTGTTGCCCCTGTCACATGCCGTGCATCAGACGCGGAAAATGTCCAGGAAACTGCTCCAGAATCCCTTCTTCCGTCCCGGTTCCTGCCGGGCCGGCGCGGACGAGGCCGCCGGGAGGGGCGCCTGCGCACCCGGTGCCGAGGGCCGGCCCTGGAGCGCGGACGCCATCCGGGTGGCGGGCGTGGGACTGAAGGTCACGGGCAGCGCGACCAGGGCCCGGTGGAACGGCCCCGGACGCCACTGCAGGTCCTTCTCCGGCACGGCCAGGGCGAGGTCGGGCAGGGCGTTGAGGAGCCGTTCGATCGCGGTGACCGCGATGACCTGCGCCGGGTCCTTGGCGGGGCAGGCGTGCGGGCCGGCCCCCCAGGCCAGATGGGCGCCCTTGCTGTGTGCCCGGCGGGCCTCGGCGAGCGCGGGGTCGGCGTTGGCGCCCGCGAAGGAGATGACGACCGGGGTGTTCGCCTCCACCACGTGGCCGCCGAGGTCCACGTCCTGCACCGGGTAGTGGGTGGCGTAGTTGGCGATGGGCGTCTGGTTCCACAGCACGTGGTCGAGGGCCTCCTCGATCAGCATGCCGCTGTCCCGGCCGCCCGTCCCGGACAGCAGCAGCACCAGGGCGTTGCCGATGAGGTTGCGCTCGGGTTCGACGCCGGCGCCCATCAGCATCACCAGCTGGTCCTTGAGCTCCTCGTCGGTCAGCCCGGCCGGGTGCTGGATCAGCCAGGAGGTGACGTCGTCACCCGGCTGGCGCCGCTTGAGCGCGATCAGCTCCATCAGGCAGGCGGTGAGGTCCTCGTTGGCGCGCAGCGCGTCCTTGCCGTCGAAGATCGCCGACATGGAGGTGGTGAGGGTGTCACCGATGCCCGCGGGGCAGCCGAACAGCTTGTTGAACAGCAGCAGCGGCAGCAGCTTGGCGTAGTCGTTGAGCAGGTCGGCCCGGCCCCGCTCGCTGAACCGGTCGAGCAGGTAGTCGGCGATCGGCTCGACGTCGCGCCGGATCCGGGTGATGTTGAGCCGGGCCAGGCTGTCCACCACGGCCTTGCGCAGCCGCAGGTGCACCGCCCCGTCGGTGAACAGGCAGTTGGGCCGGTACGCCATCATCGGCAGCACCGGGTTGTCCATGCCGATGCGGCCCTCGTTCAGCGCCTTCCAGCGGCGGGCGTCGCGGGCGAACAGCTCCGTGTTCTGCAGCACGCGCAGCGCCGTCTCGTGGCCGACGACCAGCGTGGCGTCCGCGCCGGGGGCGAGCTCGACGGGGCCGGCCGGGGCGTGGGCGCGCAGCCGGTCGTAGACCTGGTGGGGGTCGGCGGCGAACGCGGCGTCGTGCATGGGGCATCTGCTGACGGTGGCGGCAGACGGTGCTTGGGGGTCCATGAAGTTCCTTAGGGGTCGAAGAACCGCTGTTCCCGGTCCGGGCGGGCGCGGGGCGGTCAGGCCGCGCGGTCGAGCAGGTGCCTCACCAGGGCGATCAGCGCCCTGGCGGAGGACTGCTGGTCGCGGGCGTCGCAGTAGACGACGGGGGTGTCCGGGAGCAGGTCGAGCGCCTCGCGCACCTCGGCCTCGCCGTAGGTGACGGCGGGATCGAAGCAGTTGACGGCGATGGCGTACTCCAGGCCGTACCGCTCGATGAGGTCGATGACCGGGAAGGTCTCCTCCAGGCGTCCCGGGTCGACCAGGAGCAGCGCCCCGAGCGCGCCGCGGGCCATGTCCTCCCACAGCTGCATGAAGCGCTGCTGGCCCGGGGTGCCGAACAGGTAGAGCACCAGGTCGTCGCTCAGGGTGAGGCGGCCGAAGTCCAGGGCGACCGTGGTGGTGGTCTTGTCCGCCACCCCCCGCAGGTCGTCGACGTGGACGGACGCCTGGGTCATCTTCTCCTCGGTGCGCAGCGGAGTGATCTCCGACAGCGAGCCGATGAAGGTCGTCTTGCCCACGGCGAAGTGCCCGACGACGAGGATCTTGGCGGCGTTGGTCACCGCGCTGGAGACGTAGATGGACCTCTGCGCCGTCTCAGCCGATGAGGGATTGGAGTCCATTCAGAACCTTCTCGAGGGTCGCTCTGTCAACGTTCTGGGCCCGGGGAGGCTCGGCCCGTCGGAGCAGGTGCCCCTGCTCCGCTAAATCGGTGAGCAGCAGCCGGGCCACTCCGACGGGCAGGCCGAGGTGGCCCGCCACCTCGGCGACCGACAGGTAGCCACCCGCGCACAGTTCCCAGATCGCCCTGACCTCGGGGCCGGCCCCCAGCGGAAGCGTCCGCTCGGGAGCCAGGGTGACCAAGGTGTGCAGCGCCAGTTCGTCCGAGGACGGCAGGCTCCGTCCGCCCGTGATCACGTACGAGCGGACGAAGTCACTGGTGACGGGTGCTTCCTCGCCGGGCGTCGTCATACGCCGACACCGTTGTCCGAGCGCGGGGCCACGCTCATCGCCTTGCTCAGCGCCGCCACCGTCTTCTGCATGCGGAACGACATGGCCTCCATGTCGACGTCCAGTGCCGCCGAGACGGCCAGGTAGGCGCCCTGCCCGGCCGCGATGAGGAAGATCCAGCCGCCGTCGTACTCCAGCAGCGTCTGCTTCCAGATGCCGTGCCCCGCCCCGACGAAACCGGCGACCGCCCGGCTCAGGGACTGCATGGAGCTCATCGCGGCGGCGTTCGTCTCGGCGTCGTCGCGTGAGATCTCGTCCGAACGCTGCAGCAGCAGGCCGTCACCCGAGACGAGGACCGCGTGGCGGGCTCCACGCACCTCGAGCACGTCGTTCAGCACCCACGACAGGTCGGTGTTCACTGGTGGTCAGGTCCTTCCGTGGTGTTGGTCCGCCCGAGCTGGGTACCGCGCGCGAACGCCCCCAGGCGTGACGCGGTCACCTCGCCGTCCGACTCGGACGTCTGCTGGTCGGCGGCTGCCGTGTCCTGCGGCGCCGGCACCACCGAGATGGGCCCCTGGCGCCGGCGGCGCTTGGGCAGTCCGCCGGTCGTCGTGCCCACCACGTGGGAGGGGCCGACCGGGACGGGCGCCAGCCGCTGCGGGGCGCCCTCCCTGCCCTGGTCCGCGGGCTCCCGGACGGGTTCGGCGGGGATGACGGCCTCGGCCGCCAGAAGGCTTTCCGGTACTCGGATCACTGCGCGCACTCCGCCGTAGGGGGACACCGAACCGACGGAGACGGCGAAGCCGTACCGCGCGGCGAGCATGCCGCACACCGCGAACCCGAACCGGGGCGGGTCGCCGAGACCGGTGATGTCGACGGGGCCGTCGGCGGACAGCAGCGCCGCCGCCCGGTCCTTGGTCTCCTGGTCCATGCCCAGACCGGCGTCGTCGACGATGAAGCACACACCCGTCGGCACGGCCTGGATGTTGACCTCGACCGGCGTGCCCGGGGCGCTGTACGTGGTCGCGTTGTCCAGCAGCTCGGCGAGCACCACCGCCACCGGCTCGACGGCCTTGCTGGTGACGGCGACGCTGGCCTGGGCGTGGATGCTCACCCGGTTGAAGTCCTTGATGCGTCCCTGCGCGCTGCGGGCCACGTCGTAGACGGTCGCCACACCCTCGCGCCGGCCCAGCCAGCCGCCGCACAGCACCGAGATGCCCTTGGCCCGGCGGCTGAACTGGCTGCCGGTGTGGTCCACCGACATCAGGTCCGCCAGCACCTCGGTGTCGTTGCCGTACTTCTGCAGCAGTCCGTCCAGCAGCAGTTGCTGCTCCTCGGCGAGCGACTGGAGCGTGCCCATCGCCGACTTCAGCACGGCCTTGGTCGACGACTCCGCGTCCGCCCGGACGTCCGCGAGGTCACTTCGGTGTTGGGTGTCCAGGGCGGCGATGTGCCCCTGGAGCTGGTCGATCCGGCCCCGGGCCTGGCCCAGTCCGTCCTCCAGTTCCTTCTTCGTTCTTCGGAGCGCCAGATTGGTTCTCCGGGCCCGCTGCACGGCGAACACCGCGGCGACGAGCACCACAAGCAGGATCCATAGCAGCGGATCCCCGGTCAATGACGTCATGAGACTCTCTTCAAGTCGCATCGCGCCAGGAGCTCGGCGGATCCGCGCACGCATGTGACGGGTCCGAGCCGTCGAACGGCGCGGGCCCGCGGCGGACCAAGCCTCAACTCCTCAGCGATGGGGCCTTAGAGACTGTCCCCCGTACGCGTTCACGACGCGCCGCCAGCCTGCTGAAAGTTCGATGATCGTATCAGGCGGACGGCGGCAACCCATCTGACCGGAGGGCCGCTTGGCGACCCTCACGAGACCCACACACCCCACCGCCGTACGCCCACGGGAGACCGGTGCCGCCGTCGCGACGCGTCCCGTACGTGCCCCGGTGAACCGGTGGAACGGGATTCCGGCGGCGGTGGAATCCGCGCGGTGCCAACGGCATCTGACGGCCGTGTGGACACCACGGAAACGGGGGCGTCGCGCGGGCCTCACCCCGTACCCGGGCCGCGCGGCGCCCGCCGCCGGTGACGGTGGCGGTGACCGATCGTCTCGTGACCGACCAGGTGACGAACGGGGGCGGACACCGCCGCCGGCACCGGCGGACCCGGCTACGGCAGGCCGATCCAGTGCGTCCCGAAACGGGTCAGGACCAGCAGCACGACCACGCCGTACCAGCCGGCCAGCAGCAGCCAGTGGCTCTCCAGGACCAGGTCCAGGGCGGCGCGTCCGCGCCGGGGCACGGGAAGGACGCCGTGCGCGCAGTTGCGCAGGGTCACGTACCAGAACAGGGCGATGGTCACGATCCAGACGACGGCGCAGTACGGGCAGAGCCGGCCGAGTTCGTACAGCGACTGCCAGATCAGCCAGTGGACGAAGCCCACCGCCGCCAGCGCCCCGCCGTTCAGGGCCAGCCACAGTGCCCGGTGGAGCCGCGTCCCCGTCAGCACGGCCACGCCGAGGGCGGTCACCGCGGCGAAGGCGCCCAGGCCGATCAGCATGTTGGGAAAGCCCAGCAGATTCCCCTGCGGGCTCGCCATGGCGCTGCCGCAGCCCACCACCGGGCTGATGTCGCACGACGGGACGTGGTCGGGGTCCTTGAGCAGCCGCCAGTCGTCGACCGCGAGGCGCAGGGAGGCGAGCCAGCCGACGGCCCCGGTCAGCGTCATGAGCCAGCCGATGCGCCTCCCGGGGGCCGTCCTCGTGCCGGCCGCCCCCCTCATGCGGCCCGCCGCCCGCCCGGCGCGGTGCCGGCGGCGCCCCGCCGGGGCGCCCCGGCCGCCGTGCGCCGCCGGTAGACCACGTAGGGACGTACGAGGTAGCCGACCGGCGCGCTCCACACGTGGACGAGCCGGGTGAACGGCCAGGCGGCGAAGAGCAGACAGGCGGTGAGCGCGTGGAGCCGGAACAGCAGCGGGGCCCCGGCGATCGCCCCCGGCTCGGGGGAGAGGGCGAACAGCCCGCGGAACCACACCGACACGGTGGAGCGGTAGTCGTAACCGGCGCCGAAGACGTTGTGGGCGGCGGTGGCGGTGATGCCGAGCAGCACGGTCGCGGACAGCAGCGGGAAGAGGACCTTGTCGCTGCTGTCGGTGCGGAGCCGGATCCGGCGGCTCAGCAGCCGGCGGGCACACAGCATGCCGAGCCCGGTGACCATGGCGATCCCGGCGACCGAACCCGCCCACACGGCGACGGTGTGGTACGTGTGCTCGTCGATGCCGGCGGCCTCGGTCCAGGAGGCCGGCACCGCGAGACCGGCGACGTGCCCGCCGATCACCATGAACGCGCCGAGGTGGAACAGCGGGCTGCCCCGGCGCAGCCACCGGTGCTCCAGGAGCTGGCTGGTGCGCGAGGTCCAGCCGAACTGGTCCTGGCGGTAGCGCCAGACGTGCCCGACGGCGAACACCGCGAGACAGACGTAGGGGACGGCGACCCAGAGGAGCAGGTCGGCTGCGGAGGTGTTCATCGGTGGTCTTCCTGACGGTGCGCGGTGGACGGCGGCGCGAGGGTGGGCGGGGCCTGCTCGGGCGGGACGAACGAGCCCGGCGGCGCGAACTCACCGGCCCCGTAGGCCCCGTACGGGCCGAGCCCGACGTCCTCGTTCGGCGGGCCCTGGGCGGCCAGCTCGGCCACCGCCCGCAGATCGGCCTCGGTGGGCGGCGGCAGCAGCGCGGTCAGCGCCGCCAGGACGTGCCGGTAGGGGGAGTCCGCGTCGGTCAGGGCGCGGTGGATCAGTTCGATGCCGCGCCGGTGCTGGCGCAGCGGGGCCTCGCCCCGGCCGGGGCCGGTCAGGGCGGCGAACTCGAGGACGACCGGGAGGTGGTCGGGGAGTTCGCCGGCGTCGGTCTCCCAGCCGGCCGCGCGGTAGCGCTGGGCGAGGGTGAGCAGGGCCATGCCGCGGCGGCGGGTGTCGCCGTGCAGGTAGTAGGTGAGGTACAGGCTGCTCCTGCGGCGCAGGTCGAACATCTCGACGTAGTGCCGCTCCAGGGCGTCCGTCTCCTGTCCGGTGAACCAGGCGGTGAACTCGGCCAGGTGCCCGGCCGCCGGTGAGGGCGGCAGCGCCCCGACGGTCGCGGTGAGCACCGGCCGGGCGGCGGCGAGACCGGCGTCGGGGTACTGCAGCAGCAGCGACATCAGCCGCAGCAGCAGCGCCCGTCGCTCCGTCTCCTCGGGGGTGGGCGGCGCGGTGCGGGAGGTCCGGTCCGGGCGGCGCAGGGCGGCCCGGACCCGGGTGCGGACGATCCCGGGCACAGTGGCGGGCAGAGGGGTCACGGGTGGCCTCCGGCGGGGGTTTCGGTGGTGCGGCGGCGCAGGGTGGGGATGCCGAGCATCACGCGGCGGCCGTCGCCGGCCCCCGGCTCGCCGGCGGTCTCGACGGGGCAGCGGCTCTCCATCGCGGACAGCGCCGCCGCGTCCTCCTTGTGCGCGGCGGGGACGACGTACCGGTCGGCGTACTTGGCGACGGCGAGCAGCCGGTGCAGGTCCTCGGCCTCCCGCGCGGTCAGCCCGACGGCCTTGAGCACGGTCTCGTCGCCCTCCCCGCGGAGGCCGTACTCACGCATGTACGAGCGGAGCGCGGTGAGCTTCATCAGGACACCGCCGACCACATCGGTGTCCCCGGCGGTGAACAGCTCCGCCAGGTACTCCAGCGGGATGCGCAGCCGGGTGACGGCGGCGAACACGTGGTCCGGGTCGTCCTGGTCGCCGCCGGCCGCGTCGACGGCGTCGAGGACGGGGGAGAGCGGCGGCACGTACCAGACCATCGGCAGCGTGCGGTACTCCGGGTGCAGCGGCAGCGCCACCTTGTACTTCGACACCAGGGCGTACACCGGGGAGCGGCGGGCGGCGTCCAGCCAGTCCTCGGGAATGCCCGACTCCCGTGCGGCGGCGGCGACTTCGGGGTCGAAGGGGTCGAGGAAGACGTTCCGCTGCGCGTCCAGCAGGTCCTTCTCGTCGGGCGTGGCCGCCGCCTCGCCGACCCGGTCGGCGTCGTACAGCAGCAGACCGAGGTAGCGCAGCCGGCCGACACAGGTCTCGGAGCAGACGGTGGGCTGCCCGGCCTCGATGCGCGGGAAGCAGAACGTGCACTTCTCCGCCTTGCCGGTGGCGTGGTTGACGTACACCTTCTTGTACGGGCACGCCGTCACGCACATCCGCCAGCCGCGGCACTTGTCCTGGTCGACCAGGACGATGCCGTCCTCCGCCCGCTTGTACATCGCGCCGGACGGGCAGGCCGACACGCAGGCCGGGTTGAGGCAGTGCTCGCACAGCCGCGGCAGGTGGAAGAGGAAGGTCTGCTCGAACTCGAGCCTGACCTTCTCGGCCCACTCGCCCGACAGGTTGGGGTCGGCGCCGGCGTTCTCCGGGGCACCGCCGAGGCCGTCCTCCCAGTTGGCGCCCCAGGTGATGGCGGTGGGCTTTCCGGTGAGGACGGAGCGGGGCCGGGCGACGGGCATGTCGGGCCCGGCGGGGGCGCTGATGAGGTTGTCGTAGTCGTAGGTGACCGGCTCGTAGTAGTCCTCCAGGGACGGCAGGTCGGGGTTGGAGAACAGCGACAGCAGCAGCTTGACCCGGCCCCCGGAACGCAGGACCAGGCGCCCGCGCCGGTCGAGCATCCAGCCGCCCTTCCACTGCTCCTGGTCCTCGTAGCGGCGGGGGTAGCCGACACCGGGCTTGGTCTCGACGTTGTTGAACCAGGCGTACTCGACACCGGTGCGGTTGGTCCACGTCTGCTTGCAGGTGACCGAGCAGGTGTGGCACCCGATGCACTTGTCGAGGTTCATCACCATCGCGATCTGGGCCATGACGCGCATTGTCAGTACTCCACTTGCTGGCTGCGGCGACGGATGACGGTGACCTCGTCACGCTGGTTGCCGGTCGGGCCGTAGTAGTTGAAGGCGTAGGTGAACTGCGCGTAGCCGCCGGCGAGATGGGTCGGCTTGAGCAGCAGGCGGGTCAGCGAGTTGTGCATGCCGCCGCGCCTGCCGCTGATCTCCGTCTTCGGCACGTTGATGGTGCGGTCCTGGGCGTGGTACATGTACACGGTTCCCTGGGGCATCCGGTGGGTGACCACGGCCCGGCAGGCGACGACACCGTTGCGGTTGTACGCCTCGATCCACTCGTTGTCCTTGACGCCGATCTTCTCGGCGTCCTGAAGCGACATCCAGATGACCGGGCCGCCGCGGGACAGGTCGAGCATGTACTTGTTGTCCTGGTAGTTGGAGTGGATGGACCACTTCGAGTGCGGGGTCAGGTAGCGGACCGTGACCTCGGCCCGCCCGTCCTCGTGCAGCCGCTCGTCGCCGTACGCCCGCAGGGCGTTCAACGGCGGCCGGAACACGGGAAGTTGCTCACCGAGCTCGGTCATCCAGTCGTGCTGGACGAAGAAGTGCTGGCGGCCGGTGAGGGTGTGCCAGGGCTTTTTGTGCTCGGTGTTGATGACGAACGGGGAGTAGCGGCGCCCGCCGGTCTCCGAGCCCGACCACTCGTAGGAGGTCATCACCGAGCGCGGCTGGGTGCGGGTGTCGGCGAAGGTGATCCGCTCCGCCTCGCGTTCGGCGGCGAGTTCCACCAGGCCCTCGCTGCCGGTCTGCCGCTCCAGCTCGCGGAAGCCCTCGGTGGCCAGCCGGCCGTTGGTGGTGCCGGACAGGGCCAGGATCGCCTCGCACATGTCGGAGGCGCCGGCCAGCGACGGCCGGCCGGCGGCCACCCCGTCGCGGACGGTCCCGCAACGCCTGCGCAGGTCCTCGATCTCCCGGTCGGGGTGGACGGTGACGCCCTTGGTGGTGGTGCCCAGGGTGTCGAGGAGCGGACCGACGGCGCGCATCTTCTGCGCGACGGCCGCGTAGTCCCGCTCGACGACCACCAGCCTGGGCATGGTGCGCCCGGGCACCGGCTCGCACTCGCCGGTCCTCCAGTCCCGCACCACCCCGCCGGGCTGGGCGAGTTCGTCGGGGGTGTCGTGCGTCAGCGGCACCGCCAGGACGTCGGTGCGCGTCCCCAGATGCTCGGCGGCCAGCTCGCTGAACCGGTCGGCCAGGGTGAGGAAGGTGTCGTAGTCGGTACGGGCCTGCCAGGGTGGGGCGATGGCCGGGGTGAAGGCGTGCACGAAGGGGTGCATGTCCGTGCTGGACAGGTCGTCCTTCTCGTACCAGGTCGCGGCCGGCAGGACGACGTCGGAGAGCAGGCCGGTGGAGGTCATCCGGAAGTCCATGGTGACCAGCAGGTCGAGCTTGCCCTCGGGCGCCTCGTCCCGCCAGACCACCTCCCGCGGGCGCCCTTCCGGCGGGGTCAGTTCGGAGCGGACGTCCGCGTCCGTGCCCAGCAGATGGCGCAGGAAGTACTCGTTGCCCTTGCCGGAGGAACCCAGCAGGTTCGCCCGCCACACGGTCAGCACACGCGGGAAGTTGGCCGGGTCGTCGGGATCCTCGACGGCGAACCGCAGCCGCCCCGACTTCAGTTCGTCCACGATGTGCTCGGCGACCGGACGCCCCCGCGCCGCCGCCTCGTCCGCCAGGTCGAGGGGGTTGCGGTCGAAGCCGGGGTGACCGGGCGTCCAGCCCAGCCGCACGGCCTGCGCCAGGCAGTCGGCGAACGTCTTGCCGGCGAGCTTGCCCTCTCCCACCGGGGAGGCCAGCTCGTCCGCCCCGAACGCCTCGTACCGCCACTGGTCGGAGTTCATGTACCAGTAGGAGGTACCGGTCATGTGCCGGGTCGGCCGCTGCCAGTCGAAGGCGAACGCCAGGTGCTGGAAACCGGTGAGCGGACGCACCTTCTCCTGGCCGACGTAGTGCGCCCAGCCGCCGCCGTTGACACCCTGGCAGCCGGTCATCGTGGTCAGCGCCAGGAACGCCCGGTAGATGGTGTCGGAGTGGAACCAGTGGTTGGTGCCGGCCCCCAGCGCGATCATGGAACGGCCGTTGGTGAGCTCGGCGTTGCGGGCGAACTCCCGTGCGATCCGGGCCGCCTGCCGGGCCGGCACGGACGTGATCGTCTCCTGCCAGGCCGGGGTGTACGGCTCGCCGGCGTCGTCGTACGAGGACGGCCAGCGGCCCGGCAGACCCGGCCGCTCCACCCCGTACTGGGCCAGCATCAGGTCGAAGACGGTGGTCACCCGGCGCCCGCCGACGGTGCGCACCGGCACCCCGCGGACCATGGTCGTACCGCCCTCGGTGGCGCCCTCGTCGAAGCGGGGCAGCGTGACCTCGGCCGTCTCCACGGTCCGCTCCAGCAGGGTCAGTTCGGGCGTCACCTCGCCGAGGTCGAGGTTCCAGCGGCCCTGCTCGCCCTTGGCCCAGCGGAAGCCGAGCGAGCCGTTCGGCACGACCGGCTCGCCCGTGGCCGCGTCGATCAGGACGGTCTTGGCGCCGGCGTTCTCCTCCTCGTGGCCGAGGTCGGCCGCGGTCAGGAACCCCTCCGGGACGAGACCGCCGTCCGCGTGCTCGCGCAGGGTGATCAGGAACGGGGCGTCGGTGAACCTGCGCAGGTAGTCCTGGAAGTAGGGCACCTCGCGGTCGACGAGGAACTCCTTCAGGACGACGTGGCCCATGGCCATCGCCAGCGCGCCGTCGGTGCCCGGGTGCGGGGACATCCACTCGTCGGCGTGCTTGACGTTGTCGGCGTAGTCGGGGCTGACCGCGACGACCTTGGTGCCGTTGTAGCGGGACTCGGTGAGGAAGTGCGCGTCGGGCGTGCGGGTGACCGGGATGTTGGAACCCCACATGATCAGATAGCCGGCGTTCCACCAGTCCGCCGCCTCCGGCACGTCCGTCTGGTCGCCGAAGACCTGCGGGGAGGCGACCGGCAGATCGGCGTACCAGTCGTAGAACGACAGCAGAGTGCCGCCGATCAGCGACAGGAACCGGGAGCCGGCTGCGAAGGACGCCATCGACATCGCCGGGATCGGGGAGAAACCGGTGACGCGGTCCGGACCGTACTCCTTGACGGTGTGCACATGGGCGGCGGCGACCAGCTCGGCCACCTCGTCCCAGTCGGCCCGCACCAGCCCGCCCTTGCCGCGCGCCCGCTTGTAGGCGCGGGCCTTCGCCGGGTCGCCGGTGATCTCCGCCCATGCCGCCACCGGGTCGCCGAGCCGCTTGCGGGCCTCGCGCCACAGCTTCAGCAGCGCACCGCGTACATACGGGTAACGGACCCGGCTGGGCGAGTAGGTGTACCAGGAGAACGACGCCCCGCGCGGGCAGCCGCGCGGCTCGTACTCGGGGCAGTCGGTGCCGATCGACGGGTAGTCGGTGGCCTGGTGCTCCCAGGTGATGATGCCGTCCTTGACGTACACCATCCAGGAGCAGGAACCGGTGCAGTTGACGCCGTGGGTGGAGCGCACCACCTTGTCGTGGGACCAGCGGTCCCGGTAGAACCCCTCCCACTTCGGGTCGCCCGCACCGAACACCGCGCGCCCGTCGGACGAGACCTCACGGCGGTTCAGCAGCCTGCGCGCGGCCAGCGGCCAGGTCCCCGGTACGGGCTTCTGGCCCCGGCGTGCGCTCTGATCGTTCTCCATGGCCGACAACGCTAGGTTCCGGCCGCACGGGCGGCCTTGGGCCGAACGGCCCCGCCCGCTCCTCCTTCCGGCCCGTTCCCCGCCCACCGGCCAGGGCCCCTCGGTGCGCCCCTGCCTCCTCGTGGACATGGACGCGGCCGTGGTCACGGCTCCGCCTCCTCGTTCCCGTCGACGCGGAGCCTCGTCCTCGCCCGCGCGCCGGTCCGGCGACCGCCTCCCGGGTGAGGGCGGACGGCCCGCCCGCCGCGGGAAGGGACCATCGGCCCACCCGATCGGGACCGATCGGCCAGGGCGCCGGCCCGTCCCGGTGCACGAGGCTGGTGCCGACCGATCCGGAGGTATCCCGTGCACCACCGCAACCAGCATCCGTGCGGATGTGTCCCCCGCGATCTCCCGCCACGGGTGCTGCGCGCGGCACGGACCGGTCACAGTCCGGCCGCCCGGCCCACCGTCTGCCACGACTCCCGGGCGGCCGGACGAACACTCACCACGACACGGGACCGGAGGCGCCGGTGACCGGCGCACGCGCGATCCGCCGGCAGCACCAGGACGTCACCGACCGGCCGTTCATCGGCATCTGGGAATCCACCCGCGCCTGCCCGCTGGCCTGTCTGCACTGCCGCGCCGAGGCCGTCCCCGACCGCGATCCGCGCGAACTGGACACGGCCGCGGCCAAGGACCTCCTGGCCCAGGTCGCCGCGTTCGGGCAGCCCGCCCCGCTGTTCGTGATCACCGGCGGCGACCCGTTCCGGCGCCCCGACCTCAACGAGCTGATCGCCCACGGCAAGGAGGCCGGCGTCCGCGTCGCCGTGTCGCCGTCCGGCACCCCGACGCTCACCCCCGCGCGGCTGCGGGAGGCGCACGAGGCCGGCTCCGTCGGACTCTCCCTCAGCCTGGACGGCTCCACCGCGGAACTGCACGACGGCTTCCGCGGGGTGCCCGGCGTGTACGGCTGGACGCTCGACGCGTGGGACGCCGCCCGCGCCCTGGGCATGAAGGTGCAGATCAACACCACCGTCGCCCGGCACAACCTGCACGACCTGCCGGACATCGTCCGGCTCGTCCGCGACCACGGGGCGATGCTGTGGAGCGCCTTCTTCCTGGTGCCCACCGGACGCGGCCGACGGCTCGGCGAACTCACCCCCGCCGAGACCGAGGACGTACTCAACTTCGTGTACGACGTCGGCCTCACCGTGCCCGCCAAGACCACCGAGGCCCACCACTTCCGCCGGGTGGCGATCCAGCGCGAGATCCTCGCCCGGGCCGGCGACGATCATGTGGAGGTGCTGCGACTCGGCCCGCTCTACCGGGAGTTACGGGAGCGCTCCGCCCGGCTCGGCCTGGACGCCGGAGGACGGCGGGCCCGGCGCCCCCCGCTGGACGTCAACGCCGCCCGCGGCTTCGTCTTCGTGTCGCACACCGGCACCGTGCACCCCAGCGGGTTCCTCCCGCTGGGCGCCGGCAGCATGCGCACCCGCCCCCTGACCGAGATCTACCGCACCTCGGAGCTGTTCACCGGCCTGCGGGACCCCGCCCGGCTGGGCGGACGGTGCGGGAGGTGCGAGTTCCGCCGGGTCTGCGGCGGCTCGCGGTCCCGCGCGTACGGCGTCACCGGCGACCCGTACGCCGAGGAGCCCTGGTGCGGCTACCGGCCGGGGTCCTTCCCCCGTCGGCCCGAGCTGGTGGCGGCCCTGCTCGACACGCTTCCGGTCACCAGGGAGCGACGTGAACGACAGCCATGACGACAGCCATGACGACCCCTCCCGGCGGCCCGCCGCGGCCGGGGCGCACGGCACCGTGGAGATGAGGCGGCAGTGGACACCGTAGGACCGTGGGCCCTGGTGCGCTTCGCGCACGTGGCGGGCGCCGCGCTGTGGGTCGGCGGACAGCTCGCCCTGTCCCTGGTCGTCCTGCCGCTCGCCAGGCGCCTGCTCGCCCCCGACGCCAAGGACCGCTTCACCGCCGAGGCGGGACGCCGGTTCGGGATGCTCACCGCCGCCCTGTTCCTGCCGGTGCAGCTCGGCACGGGCATCGCCATGGCCTGGCACAAGGGCGTCACCTGGGCCTCTCTCGCCGAACCCGGCTACGGCGGCACCCTGGCCGCCAAACTCGCCCTGTTCGCCCTGGTGATGGCCGCCGCGGCCGGGCACGGCATCGCGCACGCGCGCCACCGGCCGGGCCCGGCCCGCGCCCTCGCCGTCGTCTCCCTCGTCGGCTCCCTGGGCGTCGTCCTCCTCGCCACCGCCCTGCCGGTCACCTAGCGCCCCGCGGACGGAGCCCCAGGGCCGCTCGGCGCGCGGCGAGGGACCGCCCGGCCCCTCGCCCCGCCCCCTGCGGTGACGGAGGGTGGAGGCCACGGGCCGGCCTCCGCACCGGAGGTTCCCCGGACAGCGAGGAGTCACTGTGCAGACCGAGGAGATGAACGCCACCGCACTGGAGACGCTGCTGGCCGCGGCGGTGGCGGCGCCGTCGATCCACAACACCCAGCCCTGGCGCTTCGGCTTCGACCCGGGCACCCGGACGGTCACGGTCCACGCCGACCGCAGCCGCGCCCTGGCACTGGCCGACCCGGACGGACGCGCCCTGCACCTGTCCGCCGGCTCGGCCGTCCTCAACCTGCGGGTCGCGGCGGCCCACCTGGGCTGGAAACCCGTCCCCCGCCTGCTGCCGGATCCCCGCGATCCGGAACTGCTGGCCACCGTGCGGCTGGCCGCCGCCACGGACCCTCCGCCGGCCTACCGCGCCCTGTACCCGGCCGTGGCGCGGCGCCACTCCAGCCGGATGCCGTTCACCGGCCGCCCGGTGCCCGAACCGGTCGTCACCGGCATGGCCGCCGCCGCGCGGGCCGAGGGCGCCCACCTGTACGTCCCGGACATCCTCCGCACCCGCCACCTGCTGCGGGTGACGGCGGCGGCCGAGCTGCGCAACGCCACGGACGAGGCCCGTACCGCCGAAAGCCGTTCCTGGGTCGCCCCGCCCGGGGCGGGCCCGTACGGCATACCGCTCACCGTCGCCCGCCCGCTGGACACCGCGGGACGCATGCCGATGCGCGACTTCACCGGCCGGGTCCCCGTGCCGGGGCGGCCGCGGATGCGGTTCGAACGGCACGTCCAGGTCGCCCTGGTGTGGACCGTCGGCGACCGGCCGCGGGACTGGCTCGCGGCCGGCCAGGCACTGGAGCGCGCGCTGCTGGTGGCCACCGCCCACGGGGTGCGGACCTCGCTGCTCCACCAGGCCATGGAGTGGCCGGACCTGCGGGAGGAGATGCGGGTCCCCGGCACCCGGTGGTGCCGCCCGCAGGTACTGATCCGCTTCGGCTACGGCCCCGGGGCGAAGGGCACCCCACGCGCCACGGCACGCCCGTCCGTCCCTCCGGTGCCGCCCGCCGTCCGGACCTCGGTTCCGGGACCGCCGGACCCCGACGGTGAGGACTGACGGCCCACTCGCCCACCGCCTCCCGCTGCGGATAGTGACTGCGGGACGCCGGGACACAGCCCGGTACCCGCGGCGCCGACTGATCCGGGCCGCACCGCGAACAGGGAGGACGGACGGCATGCTCCAGCCGTCGGACAAGTCGAATCGAGCACCGGAACCCGGTGCGGCCGTCACCGGCCGGGCCTGGCTGATGCTGGCCCTGGCCACGGCCGGTTTCGCCCTCAACTTCTGGGCCTGGGCGCTGCTCAGCCCCCTCGCCCCCCGGCTGAAGGACTCCTTGGACCTGTCGTCGTTCGAGCAGTCGCTGCTGGTGGCGGTCCCCGTCGTGGTGGGCTCCCTGGGCCGCATCCCGGTCGGCGCGCTCACCGACCGGTTCGGCGGGCGGGTGATGTTCCCGCTGGTCTCGGTGGCCACCATCGTGCCCGTGCTCTACCTCGGCCTGGCCGGGCACTCCTCGCTCGCCGGGCTGCTGGCCGGCGGCCTCTTCCTCGGCATCGGCGGCACCTCCTTCGCCGTCGGCGTGCCGTTCGTCAGCGCGTGGTTCCCGCCCGAGCGCCGGGGCCTGGCCATCGGCGTCTTCGGCGCCGGCATGGGCGGCACCGCGATCAGCGCCCTCACCACGGTCCCGCTGGTCGACGCCCACGGGATGGCCAACCCGTTCCTGATCACCTCCGCGGCGCTCGCCGTGTACGCGGTGGCCGCCGCCCTGCTGCTGCGCGACGCCCCCGGACGCACCGTGCCGGCCGAGCCGCTGGCGCGCCGGCTGGCCGCGACCCTCAGGCTGGGCATCACCTGGCAGGCGTCCGCCCTGTACGCGGTGGCCTTCGGCGGTTACGTCGCCTTCTCCGTCTACCTGCCCACCTACCTGAAGACCGGTTACGGCCTCGCCCAGGCGGACGCGGCCAACCGGATGGCGGGATTCGTGCTGCTGGCCGTGGCCATGCGGCCGGTCGGCGGCTGGCTGTCGGACCGCATCGGCCCGGTGCGGGTGCTCGCCGGCACCCTGGCCCTCGTGGTCGCCGGCGCGTTCGCCCAGTCGTTCACCCCCGGTCTGGTGCCCGCCGGCACCGTCGCGTTCCTCGCCATGGCCGCGGCGCTCGGCGCCGGAAGCGGCGCGGTCTTCGCCCTCGTGGCACTGCTGACCCCGGCGAACAAGGTCGGCTCGGTCACCGGCTTCGTCGGCGCGGCCGGCGGCCTCGGCGGCTTCCTGCCACCGCTGGTCATGGGCGCCCTGTACGGCGCGTACGGCTCCTACGCCGTGGGCCTGGTGCTGCTGGCCCTGGTGGCCGCCGCGGCCCTGGCCTACACCGCGACCGGCATACGCGGCGGGGTCACCGCCCGCGTCCCCGCCGGCCGGCCCAACTGACCGTCACCTCCCCGAGGAGCCACACCATGTGCGAGTACTGCGGCTGCCAGTCCCTGACGGCGATCGACGACCTCACCCGCGAGCACGACGCGGTGGTGGAGCTGATCAGCCGGGTCCGGGACGCCCACCGCGCCGGTGACACCGACCGGCTGGCCCGGCGGATCGGCTCCGTGCTGGAGCCCCACACCCAGGTCGAGGAGCACGGGCCGTTCCCCGCCCTCGCCGACGAGTTCCCCGAGCAGATGGCCGCGCTCGAGGCGGAGCACCGCCGCATCGAGGCCGTGCTGGAGGAGGCCGCGGCCGGCACGCCGCGGGACGTCACCTGGCCGGACCGGCTGCTGGAGGCGCTCGGCCTGCTGCGCGAGCACATCCTCAAGGAGCAGGACGGTGTCTTCCCGGCCGCGCTGGCGGTGCTGTCCACCGAGCAGTGGGAGGCGGTCGAGGCGGTGCGCGCCCGCGTCGGTTCGCGCATGGAACAGCCGGCGGGCTGAGACGCGCCCGTACCCCGGCCGGACAGCCGTCCGGCCGGGGTACGGGCGCGGGCGGCCGGGTCAGTCGCGGGTGACCTGGGGAGCGATGTCCTCGGTGTAACCGCGGGCCGGGGCGGCGGACTTGGACGCGGCGGCGGCCTTACCGGAGCCACAGAAGGAGGCGTCCAGCGTGGCGCCGAGGGTGGCGTTCACGGTTCCGTTGTTGGAGGTGTTCGCCAGGGAGGTCATGCTGCGGGCACCGTCACTGGTGGTGAAGGCGTAGGTGTAGTAGCCCTGGACGGTTCCGGTGTGGCCGTAGACGGTGGTGCCGCAGGAGAGCTTCCGTGCCCTGAGGCCCAGTCCGTAGGACTGCTTTCCGTCCGCGGTGACCGGGACCACGGCGGTCATCTCCTCCAACTGCTCGGCGGGCAGGAGCCTGCCGGACAGCAGCGCGGAGAAGAAGCGGTTGAGGTCCTTCGCGTCGGAGATGACCGCGCCCGCGGACTGGGCCCAGGAGACGGTCTGTTCGGTGGAGTCGACCAGCGGCAGCGTGGTGTCGTCCGGGCGGAGGTAACCGCGGGCGTAGGAGCCGGAGAGGGTCGTCCGCGGATGGACGTACGAGGTGTTCCGCAGCCGCAGGGGAGCGAAGATGCGCCGCTGGTACTGGGTGGCGACCGGGGTGCCGGTGAGGTGCTCGATCATCTGCCCCAGCACGACGAAGTTGGTGTTGGAGTAACTGTAGGCGGCGCCCGGCGTGTTGTTCAGGGGGCGCGCGGTGGACAGGCTGATGAGCTCCTGGTAGCTGAAGACCTTGTTCCGGACCGCCTCGAAACCCGGGACGGTGTTGTAGAACATGTCGTTGGTGTAGTCGTACAGACCGCTGCGGTGGCTGAGCAGGTGCCGCACGGTGATGCGGTCGTCGAGCAGCGGTTCTGGCAGGTAGTGGTTGGCCGGGGTGTCGAGGTCGACGCGTCCCTCGGCGGCGAGTTGCAGCAGCACCACCGAGGTGAAGGTCTTGCTGACGCTGCCCACGCGGAACCGGCGGCCGGTGTCCATCGCCGTGTGGGCGCCGGTGTCGGCCTCCCCGGTGGCGACGCGGTAGGTGGTGAAGCCCTCGTCGATCCGGGTGAGCGCTCCCGGGGCGCCCTGCGAGAGGGCCGTGTCGTGCACGGTGCGCACGGCGGTGAGGTCGGGGGCGGGCAGGGAGGAACTGTCCGCGAGGGCCGGAGAGGCCCCCAGGGTGACGATCAGGGTGGAGCCGGCGAGCAGCAGACTCACGTCTTTGATCCGCATCCGCATCTTTCTTGATGGTGGGGGAATCGGAGGACGCCCGCGGCTCCGGATCGACTCAACTCGCCTTTGTGATACGGAAGTCGGAGAAGTCACCGGCGGCCGGGGCGGTACCGGGGGCATCGTAGTGCACCTCCGGTCGCCCGCCGGGAACCCCGGTCACCGCGGCGTGGAGTTCCTCCGGACGCCCCGGACGGACGCCCCGGACGCGCCGGGTGGCCCGCCCCGTCGAGGAGCGACGGCGGCTCCGCTGCCGGTGTCCCGGCCGGGGGCCGCCGCCACGTCGCGGACCCGCACGTCGACGCCCCCACCGTGGCGAAGCGGTCGAGGGTCCGCTCGGTGAACCGGCCGTACTCCTTCGCCCGTCCGCGTCGGCGAAGATGACGACGGGGGCTGACCGTCCGAGTGACGGTCAGCCCCCTGTCCGGTGCTACTTGCTGAGCCAGAGGTCGGGACCGAACACCTCGTAGTGGATGTCCTTCGGGCCGATCCCCCGGGTGAGCAGGTCACCGCGGACGGCCTGCATGAAGGGCAGCGGGCCGCACAGGAACGCGCTGACGCCCTCCCGCAGCGACAGCCGGGTCACGTCGGCCCGGCCCTCGTGGACGTGGGGCGCCACCGGCTCCTCGGGCGTCTCGTACCACACGTGCAGCTCGGCGTTCGGAAGCCGGCCGACGAGTTCCTCCATCTCCAGGCGGTGCGCGTGGTGGGCGGGGGAGCGGTCGGCGTGCAGGACGGTGACGTGGCGCTCGGCCGAGGTGTCGGCCAGGTGGTCGAGCATCGACAGCATGGGCGTGACGCCGATGCCGGCGGAGGCGAGCAGCAGCGGGCTGTCGCCCTCGGGGAGCACGAGGTCGCCGAAGGGCAGGGAGACCCGCACGATGTCACCGGGGCGGGCGTGGGCGTGGAGCCAGGAGGACACCTCTCCCTCGGGCGCCCGGCCGTCGGCGGAGCGCTCCCGCTTCACGGTGATCCGCCAGGTCTTGCGGCCGGGGGCGGTGGAGAGGCTGTACTGGCGTATCTGCTTCGCCTCGTCGGGGAGTTCGACCTGGACGCTGACGTACTGGCCGGGGGAGAACGGCCCGGTGGGGTCGCCGTCGGGGCGGCGCAGCTCGAAGGAGGCGGCGTCGACGGACTCCTCGGTGCGCTCGGCGATCTCCATGTCCTGCCAGACGGCGCCGTCCTCGACCCCCGCGCCGGCGTACAGCCGTGCCTCCAGGGCGATCAGCGCGTTGGCCATGAGCCAGTACACCTCGTCCCAGGCGGCCGCGACCTCGGGGGTCACGGCGTCCCCGAGGACCTCGCCGACGGCCCCCATCAGATGCCGTCCCACGAGCGTGTACTGGTCGGACGTGATGCCGAGCGAGGCGTGCTTGTGGGCGATGCGCCCGAGGACGGCGTCGGGACGCTCACCGGGCCGCTCCACCAGCGTGGTGGCGAAGGCCGCGACGGCGCCGGCGAGGGCCTCGCGCTGGGCGCCGTTGGCCTGGTTCGCGCGGTTGAACAGGCTGCGCAGCAGATCCGGACGCTCCTCGAACATCCGGCGGTAGAACAGCTCGGTGATGCTGCCGAGGGAGGCCCCGACGGCGGGCAGCGTGGCCCGGACGACCGGGATCGACTGGGTGGAGAGCATCTTCTGGCTCCTTGATCGGCACTGATGTGCTGCGTGGATCGCGCGCAATCGCATGCTAGTTAATTGGTATCTCAGATACCTATTTAAGGGCGTGTGATCTGCGCGACTCTCCCCGCGCGCACCGCTCCGGCCCCGTCCGTGACGCGGACGGGGCCGGAGCGGTCGGTGCCGAGGAACGGTCATGGGCGCCTGCGGAAGGTGCGGCACGGCGTCGGACGATCACGCAGGACATGCGCGCGGGGCCGACGGGCGCGGTGAGCGGGCGAGCCCGTGCTCGAACCGGCCGACGAGGAGGAACCGGCGCGGCGGCCCCCTGTGCGCCCTGTGGCCCACCCGGCGCCCTCCGGTGGGTGGGCGGCCGCGGCTGTCCCGACTCGGTGGGGCAGCCGCGGCACTGCTCGACGAGGCGGTCGGTGCGGGCCTTGGCGACCGGCTTCCGCACCCGGCGGCTCGCACCGTTCTCCTGCCGCGGGGGAGGGCGCCGGCGGGCGAGGCGGGTGCCTCAGCCGAACTGGCCGGGCTGGTAGTCGCCGGCGGGCTGCTGGATGATGACGTTGATGCGGTTGTAGGCGTTGATGATCGCGATCAGGGAGACCAGCGCGGCGAGCTCGTCCTCGTCGAAGTGCTTCGCGGCGTTCGCCCAGGCCTCGTCCGTGACGCCACCGGCGGCGTCCGCGATGCGGGTGCCCTGCTCGGCCAGCTCCAGGGCGGCGCGCTCGGCCTCGGTGAAGACCTTGGCCTCACGCCACGCGGCGACCAGGTTGAGGCGCTGCTGGGTCTCGCCCGCGGCGGTGGCGTCCTTGGTGTGCATGTCGGTGCAGAAGCCGCAGCCGTTGATCTGGCTGGCGCGGATCTTCACCAGTTCCTGGGTCGTGACCGGCAGGACCGAGTCGTGCACCACCTTGTTCGCCGAGTTGATGTGCTTGAGAACCTTGCCGGCGAGCGCGTTGCCGAAGAGGTTGATGCGAGCGTCCATGGTGGGGATCCGTTCTTCGTAGTGCGGTTGCACCTTCATGACTGGACGGTGCGGCTTCTTGTGACAGCAATTCGACATGACGTGCGTCACATGGTCGGTGTTCGTGTGGTCCGGTCGGCTCGGCTGCGGGTGGTGCGCGGACGGTCCCTGTGCGGCCCGCCGCTCCCGGACGCTTGACGGCCCATGGTGCTGAAAATATCTTTCAGCTTCGAACGAGAAGCGGGAAGGAAATTTCGAAGACGCGCAGGCCCCCTCACAGCAAGGCATGACCGCACCATGAGCGAAGAGAACAAGCACCACGCCACCGCTGCCGCCCTCCTCCCCCTGGTCGGAGGCGCGCGGAACGTGACGTCGGTGGCCCACTGCATGACCCGTCTCAGGCTGGGGCTGCGCGACCGGTCCCTCGTACAGGACGAGCGGCTCAAGGCACTTCCCGCGGTCATGGGTGTCGTCGAGGACGACACCTACCAGATCGTGCTGGGGCCGGGAGCGGTGGCGCGCGTCACCCCGGAGTTCGAGGCCCTGGTCGAGGCGGAGCGGGCCGGGGCCGCGACGGCGTCCCCCGCCCCGGACCGCGGGGACGCCCCCGCGACGGCCGAGGCGCTCGCCGCACAGGGAGCGGCGCTCAGGGCGGAACGGAAGGCGAGGAACGCGACACCGTTCAAGCTGTTCCTGCGCCGGATCGCGAACATCTTCGTGCCGCTGATCCCCGCGCTCATCGGCTGCGGCATCATCGCCGGCCTGAACGGCCTGCTGGTCAACCTGCGCTGGCTGCCGGGAGTCACCCCGGCCCTGGCCGCCGTGGCGTCCGGGTTCATGGCGCTGATCGCCGTCTTCGTCGGCCACAACACGGCCAAGGAGTTCGGCGGCACGCCGATCCTCGGTGGTGCCGTCGCGTCGGTCATCGTCTACGCGGGAGTGGCGGACGTCGAGGCGTTCGGCCGGCACCTCGCACCGGGGCAGGGCGGCGTGCTCGGTGCTCTGGGCGCCGCGTGGCTCGGCGCGTACGTGGAGAAGTGGTGCCGGCGCCGGGTCCCCGAGGCGGTCGACGTCCTGGTGACGCCGACCGTCACCGTACTCGTGGCCGGACTGACGACCCTGTTCGGACTGATGTTCCTCGCCGGTGCGGTGTCCACCTGGATCGGTGACGCCGCCGACTGGCTGCTGTCCCACGGTGGCGCGGGCGCCGGGTTCCTCCTCGGGGGCCTCTTCCTGCCGCTGGTCATGCTGGGCCTGCACCAGGCCCTGATCCCCATCCACACGACCCTCATCGAGGGCGCGGGCTTCACCGTCCTGCTGCCGATCCTCGCGATGGCGGGCGCGGGACAGGTCGGTGCGGCGATCGCGGTCTACTGCCGGCTGCCGCACAACACCTCGATCCGGTCGACCGTCAAGTCCGCGCTCTGGCCCGGGTTCCTCGGCGTCGGCGAGCCCCTCATCTACGGCGTGTCCCTCCCTCTGGGACGTCCGTTCGTCACCGCCTGCGCGGGCGGGGCCTTCGGCGGCGCGTTCGTCGGTCTCTTCAACCAGCTGGGCACGGACGTTGGTTCGACCGCGATCGGCCCCTCGGGGTGGGCGCTGTTCCCCCTCCTCGACGGCGGCCACGGTCCGGCGCGGACGGTCGCCGTCTACGCCGCGGGTCTGATCGTCGGTTACGTGACGGGCTTCATCGCCACCTACTGCTTCGGCTTCACGAGGGCCATGCTCACGGAACTCGACGTGGCGCCCGCCGCTCCGCCGGAGGGCCGGGCCGCTCCCGCGGAGCGCGGGGCCCGGACGGCCGGATGACCGGCCGGGTCCCACGTGTGCGACACCGGGCGGCCGTTGCCCGGAGCCCGTTCAGGGGAGTGGTTCTGCCGCTCGGGGATGCCACGTAGGGGGACGACTCGGCCGGGTTCATCACCCATGTGATCCGGTCGATCCCGTCCGCCGACACCTCGACGGACAGCAGGGCCACGGCGTTCTCGCCGACGGAGACGAGCACGGCCGTCCACCCGGTGCCTTCCCCCGGCGGCCGGGCGGCGACCGCGGGGGAAACCGGTTCGGGGCGGGCGACGGGCGGGCGTCCACGGCGGCGCACGGAGGGATCCTGACGGGCCGTCGGCCCGGCGGTCCCGGCGGGCGCCCGGTCCCCGACGAGTCCGTCGGTTCCGTCCCCCCCGTCACCGACGGCGGCGGTACGGTGCTGCGGCGACCGGCGGGAGCCCCGGCGGAACGCACCGTGCCGGTCCTCCCCCCACCCGACCTGGAGAAGGCGTGAAGCCCAGATCCCGACGCGCCGGCCGTGCCGCCACCGCGCTCGCCGCCGCCCTGCTGGCCACGGCCGCGCCGGCCACGGCCGTCGGCGCCCCCGGACCGCACGCCCCCGTGGTGCCGCTGCGGGTGGCGACGTACAACATCCACGCCGGGGCCGGCCAGGACCAGGTCTTTGACCTGGACCGCACCGCGGCGGCCCTGCGCGACCTGCGCGCCGACGTGATCGGCCTCCAGGAGGTCGACGTCCACTGGGGCGCCCGCAGCGACTTCACCGACGAGGCACGCGCACTGGCCGAGAAGCTGGACATGCGGGTGTTCTTCGCACCGATCTACGACCTGGACCCGGCCGGCGAGGGCGGTGAGCGCCGGCAGTACGGCGTCGCCGTGCTCAGCCGCCACCCGGTGCTCGAAGCCGAGAACCACGAGATCACCCGGCTCTCCACGCAGACCCCCGATCCGGTGCCGGCCCCGGCGCCCGGCTTCGCCGAAGTCGTGGTCGGTGTGCGGGGCGCGCGCGTGCACGTCTACACCACGCACCTGGACTACCGGGCCGACCCATCGGTCCGCGAGGCCCAGGTGGCGGACATGCTCGGCGTCCTGGCCGCCGACCGCGGACCGAAGGTCCTGGTCGGCGACTTCAACGCCGAGGCGAGCGCCCCCGAGTTGGCGCCGCTGTGGGAACGGCTGCGGGACACCGCCCCCGACGCCGGCGGGACGTATCCGGCGACCGACCCGGTCAAGCGCATCGACCTCATCACCGTCTCGCCCGGCATCCGCGTGACCGGTGCCCGTACGGTGGCGACGGAGGCGTCGGACCACCGGCCCGTGGTCACGGACCTGGAGGTCCGCGGGCGCGGCCGCTGAACCGGCCACCGGCGGGCCCGCTCACCCGCCCTGGAGGCGTCGCAGGTCGGAGGGGCGGACCTGAATGGCCGCCATGGCGATCAGCGCGGCGAGCACGGCGAAGATCGCCGCCATGACGAAGGCTGCCGAGACACCGGAGGTGAGGACCTCGTCGGCCCAGGGCGGTGGCAGCTCCCCGGTGCTCCGGAAGCGCAGGCGCTCGGCGGGGGTCGCCTGCCGCAGGAAGAGCTGAACCTGTTTCTCCGCCTCGTTGCCGCTCGCCGTACCGAACACCGTGACCAGGATGGACAGACCGAGCGAACCGCCGACCTGCTGGGTGGCGTTGAGAAGGCCGGAGGCCGCGCCGCTCTCCCGCACGGGCACGTCCGACAGTGCCATCAGCGTCAGCGATACGAACTCCATGCCCATGCCGAGGCTGAAGACCAGCATCGGCCCGAGGACGCTGCCCGCGTAGGTGGAGTGGACATCGGTCAGCGTCAGCCAGCCCAGGCCCGCCGCCGCGAGCACACCACCCCCGACCATGAAGGGTTTGGGCCCGTACACGGGCAGGAACCGTGAGGCCAGTCCGGCGCCGACCGCGATGACCGCGCTGACCGGCAGGAAGGCGAGTCCGGCCCGCAGGGGACTGAAGTCCAGCACGTCCTGCACGAAGAGCGTCAGGAAGAAGAACATGCCGAACATCGCCGCGGCCAGGCACAGCATGATGCCGTACGTGCCCGCACGGTTGCGGTCGGCGAACATGTGCAGCGGGGTGATCGGCTGCCGGGACCTCCGCTCGACCAGGACGAAGCCCGCGAGGACGACGACCGCCGCGGCGAACGACGCCAGCGTGAGCGCGTCCCGCCAGCCGTTCTGCGCGGCTCTGATGAACCCGTAGACCAGCAGCACCATGCCCGCCGTGGAGGTCAGCGCGCCGGTGAGGTCGAAGCGGCCCGGGTGGCGCTCGGACTCCCTGATCCAGCGCGGTGCGGCGAGGGCGATGAGCAGGCCGATCGGGACGTTGACGAAGAGCACCCACCGCCAGTTCAGCCACTCGACGAGCACCCCGCCGGCGAGCAGCCCGATGGCACCGCCGCCCGCCGACACCGCGGCGAAGACCCCGAACGCCCGGTTGCGTTCCGGCCCTTCGCGGAAGGTCGTGCTGATCAGGGCGAGGGACGTCGGTGACGCGATGGCCCCTCCGATGCCCTGGAGGGCGCGGGCGCAGAGGAGTTGACCGGAGTTCTGTGCCAGTCCGCCGAGCAGCGAGGCCAGGACGAAGAGCAGCACGCCGGCGATGAAGACGCGCCGTCTGCCGAGGATGTCGCCGGTCCGGCCACCGAGCAGCAGCAGACCGCCGAAGGTGAGGGTGTAGGCGTTGACCACCCACGACAGGCTGGTGGTGGAGAAGTCCAGGGAGCGCTGGATCTGCGGCAGCGCGATGTTCACGATGGTGATGTCCAGCACCACCATCAGCTGACACGACGCGATGACCAGCAGCGCCATCGTGTTTCCCCCGCCGCCGGTGTCCCGGGCGGCGTGCTGCGCTGCGGAGGCCGATCGCGGACTGCTTCTGGTCATGCCGGGTCGCCCTTTCGGGAGTCCACCGTTCGACCGTACGCGTGCGTCCGGGCGTCCACCACTCGATCACACCAAGGGTCCGGACCCGGCCCGGGTGCTGGGAGCCAAGGACGCGGTCATCTTCCCACCTACTACGCCCACTCCGCCCCACAGGACCCGCGCGGCCCGGACACCGGAACCGCACGGGTCCTGCGCGGCGGCTCGTACCTCTGCCACGACTCCTACTGCAACCGCTACCGGGTCGCGGCCCGCTCCTCCAACACCCCGGAGTCGTCCTCGGCCAACCTGGGCTTCCGCTGTGCCAACGACCACTGAGTTCGGGTCTGTCACAGCTGCGTCATCGCCCCGCCCGGCCGGGCGGGGCGGGGTCCTTTGTAAGGTTCGTGCGATGTGCACTTTTCCGGTGAGGGCTCGTTCAGGAGCAGCGTGGTGAACCGACGGACCAACCTGGCACTCGTACTGGCCCTGGGAGGGTTGCTGGGCGCCTGCGGAACGGCTCCGACGGAGACGCACCGCCCGGTGCCGGTCGGGGGGAAGCCCTTCTGGCAGGCCGAATTCGACGGAGCGGCGGGAACCCGCCCCTCGGAGAGGTCCTGGAACACCGAGACGGGGAACCGGGAGGCCGAGGGGTGGGGCAACAACGAGTTGCAGTACTACACGGACGACGCGGCCAACTCCGCCCTCGACGGCGAGGGGCACCTCGAGGTCTCGGCGCGTCAGGCTCCACCGGGGGTGGAACTCCCGTGCTTCACCGAGGAGTCCTGTCCCTGGACGTCGGCCCGCCTGACCACGGAGGGAAAGGTCGCACTGACCCGTGGACGGGCGGAGATCCGCGCGAAGCTGCCCACGGGCACGGGACTGCTGCCCGCGATCTGGATGCTGGGCGACAACGGAGTCGAATGGCCCGGGCAGGGTGAGATCGACATCTGCGAGGTGGTCGGAGGAGAACCGCGGACGGTGTACGGCACCGCCCATGGACCGACCTACTACAACGAGGACGGGATCGGCGAAGCCGCCACCCTGGCCGCCGACGCCTCGGCGGCCTTCCACACCTACGCAGTCGACAAGCAGCCGCACCGCATCACCTGGTCCGTCGACGGAAAGCCGTACTTCACCCTGACCCCGTCGAAGCTCCCCTCACCGCGCGACTGGGTCTTCGAACAGGAGATGCACCTGCTGCTCAACGTCGCCGTCGGAGGCGACTGGCCGGGCCCGCCCGACACCTCGACGCCGTCCCCCGCGACGATGACCGTCGACTACGTCCGCTTCTACGGCGAGGGCCATGCCTGAAAGGGTCTGTACGGTGAGCGGCTCTGTCCCACATTCGGTGGTGACGGTAAGGCGCGACGGTGACGGACAGGGCATCGGCCACGAACCCGCAGGTCGGTGCCGCGCAGCTGACCTTCCCCGGAATCCGGCCGGTCGCTCGACGTCTGGTCGTGGGAGTTCGACGCGACAGGGCCGGTGCCCCGGCGTCATGCCGTTCGCCCTGGAACATCGAGGTCAAAGCGCCATCTTTACTCTCTGCAAGGCAGAGGTGCTCGGCCTTGCACGATGCGTTACCACCGAATGTGACAGAGCCGTTGATCGGACACCCCCTGTGGTCAGGGGTGGCGGGCGTGCATCCAGTCGACCCGCTGGTCGGGGTGAAGGGCTTGACACGTTGGGGTTCCGGAGCGGCAGGGCGGGCGGGTGCCGGATTACCGATGCGGTGCTTGTCTTCGGCAGGATGGGTACATGACCGAGATCCGCACACCCCGTCTCCTCCTCCGTGGCTGGTACGACGACGACCTCGCGCCGATGGCGGACATCAACGCGGACCCGCGGGTCATGCGCTGGATCGACGACGGATCGGTGCGCGACCTGGACCGTACGGCCGAGGACATCGAACGGTGGGAGGAGGAGTGGGACGAGGAGGGCTTCGGACTCTTCGCCGTCGAGCTGCTGGCCTCGGGCGAACTGATCGGCTTCACGGGACTGTCCGTGCCCGAGTTCCTGCCGGAGGTGATGCCCGCCGTGGCGATCAGCTGGCGGCTCGGCTCACCGTTCTGGGGCCAGGGATACGCGTCCGAAGCCGCGCACGCCACACTGGAGTTCGCACTCCAGGACCGCGGCCTGGACCGTGTCATCAGCATCAGCCGGGTGGGGGACAACGCCTCCGAGAACGTCATTCGTAAGCTCGGCATGGCGCCCGAGCGGGAGACGACCCACCCGGTGTACGGCTACCCACTGCGCGTTCACGCCATCGACCTCACCGAGTTCCAGGCATGAACCGGCCCGACCGTCGATCATCACAAGACAGCCGACTGCTGTCCCCGCGCCCCTGAACGCATTGACCGCGGCGGCACGGACACCCAGGAAGGGAACGGTCCCTCCCTGTCACTGACCTGCGCCTTCACGGAACCGGGGACAGAGCCGTTTTCAAAGAACGCCAACAGTGTCTGCGCACGGTGGTGGCCTGCTGTGGTGGGGGGCGTGGTCGGAGTCCTGAGAGGCTCACGCCGGGCCCACTGGCCGTTCGTCGGATCCCCACGTCCCACAACACGTGATCATCACCGAACAAGATCCACTTTCGCGACAGATCCTGGTCCGGGAGCCCGTGCCGCCCCGCCTCATGCCAGCACCGGCATGATCTCCTCGTGTATCAGGCGCAGTTGGTCGTCGGCGTCCGCCACATCGTTTATGTCCCGGCCGGTGAAGGCCCGCACCAGCCGCCGGTCGGTGAGGGCGCAGATGACGTGGTTCACGCCGCTGGGTGCGATCTGGGTGCGGATCTTCTCCGCGCACTCGGCCGGCGTGCCCGCGACGGACAGCCGCTCGGCGACCTCCGGTGTGGTGAGTTCGATGCCTCGTGCCAGATCACCGGCGCCGATCGCCTCGATCACCGGTTTCAGCTCGGCGGGTTCCACACCGTTGCGGCGCAGTTGCTCCTCGGGCATGGAGGAGGCGTAGATGCCCACCATGCTGCGGGCCGCTTCCTTCGCCGCCCGGGAGTCGGGCCCGGTGGCGAACACCACCCAGGCACCGATGTCGAGGGAGCGCCAGTCCTTGCCCGCCCGTTCCGCACCGGCCCTGATGTGGCGGACCGCGTACTCGTAGGCCTCCGCGGTGTAACTCAGCGCGTGGTGGCATCCGTCGGACAGTTCACCGGCCGCCTCGAAGGACCTGGGCCCCCGCATCGCCCCGAGCTTCAGGGGGACGTGCCGCTGGACCGGGCGGGCGAAGGTGAACAGCCCGTCGTAGGAGTAGAACTCGCCGCGGTGGGTGATGGTGCCCTCGTCCAGCAGCGTCCGCACCACGTGCAGCGCCTCCTTGACGCGGGACAGGGGCCGGGTACGGGTCCAGTCGATGCCGTACTGCGCCAGGAGGCCGAAGTTGCCGCTGGACAGCACGGCCTCGGCGCGCCCGCCGGAGAGTTCGTCGAGCGTGGCCAGGGCCTGTGCGATCAGCGTCGGCTCGCGCAGGGTGACGGGGGAGACGCTGGGCCCCAGGCGGATGGTGCGGGTCTGGCCGGCGGCCGCGGCGAACAACAGCCACAGGTCCTTGTGCCAGGTCTCGTCCGCGGCGTAACAGGCGTGGAAGCCCAACTCGTCGGCGAGTCTGATGGACGCCGGCGAGTCCTGCAGCGGGTAGTCGGGTAACAGGGCGTAGCCGAACCTCATGGGCGCGTCCTCCCCGGCCTCGGCCGATCGGTCACCGACCCGCCCAGTGTCCAGGCCGGTCCGGTACCTGGCCAGGGTGTGCGCGCGCCATCGCGCTCTTCCGGCGAACGAGGTTCACATCCGCTTCACATCCGGCGCCGGTGAGGTGCCGCGCGGCCGACTCGCGCGCGGGATCGCCGGGACCACCGGCCGCCCACGCGGTGACCGCGTCGCGGAACGACTCCCTGTCGGTCATGGGAGGAGTCCCGGCCCTTTCCGGGCGGCACCGGCAGGAATTTTCCGCCGGTGCCGCCCGTCGAGGCCGGCTACGGCGTCACGCAGCCGATCGTTCCCGCCGGGAAGTCGTTGCCCGACGACGTGGCCGTGAAGCCGAACGTCACACTTCCGTCAGGGTTGATCACACGGTTGTGATCGACGTTCCGTACCGTCACCGTGCCGTCGGACCCCTTGCTCAGGGAGCCGTTCCACGCACTGCCGATCGTGGTCCCGGAACCGGGCTTCCACTGCACGGCCCAGCCGTCGAGCGGTGACGTCCCGTGGTTCATCACCTCGACCGAGCCCTGGAAACCGCCGTCCCAGGAGTTCACCACGTTGTAGACGGCCATGCAGGAGCCGGTGTGCGGGGGATCCGTCGGGTCCGGCTCCGTCGGGTCCGGGTCCGGCGTGCCGCCGGAGTCGCCGATGCCGGTCACCTCGCCGTTGCCGCCGTCGAAGACGACGTCGGAGCAGGAGAAGAAGTTCTCCTGGCTGTCCGAACGCACCCACTGCATGAAGATCAGCGCGTCGCCGGAGCGCCCGGAGGGAAGCTTCAGGTCCCAGTGGTAGTGGCCGCCGTTGGTGCCCGGTGAGCCCTGCTGGGGCGGGTTGGTGACGGTCTGGATGAGCTCCAGGTCGTCCCAGCCCAGCTGAGAGGTGGGAGACCAGCCGGGCTTGGTGAGGTAGACCCGGAAGTCACCGGGGTGCGCGGCCCAGTTGCTGTACTTCACCTTGATCGTCGCTCCGGACGTCAGATGCGTCCGGGGCCAGTCCGCGCGGGCCGCGTTGTAGGCGGAGAAGTCGTACGGGGAGCGGTCGCCCGCGCTGCAGAGCGTGCCGTCCGGGACGTAGCCGGCGCCCCGTCCCCCCGCCTTGGAGTCGAGGACGGCGAACCAGTTGTACAGCGCCGACGCGCCGCTCTGGTTCAGCGCGTTCCGGCACGCCGGGTTGGTCGGGTCCAGCCCGCCGGTGCCGGTGACGGCGTCCAGCTGACAGAGGTAGGTGCGTGATCCGGGCATCATCGCCACGCCGTGCGCCTCTGCGTCGTCCTGCCAGAGGAAGCTCAGGCCGAGCCCTCCGAGGAGGGTGGCCAGTACTGCTGCCAAGGAGACGAATCTCCGTCTTGGGGCCATGTGATCTCCTGTGCCGGTGGTGGATGGGGCGGACAGGTGCGGGAGATGGAGGCCCCGCCCGTCCCGGGAGGGGCGTCGACCGGGCGGGCGGGGGTTCGGGGGGATCCGGGGCCCCCTGTCGGCGCAGGGAGGAAGAACGGGCCCCGGATCGGGGGACGCGGCGGGCGCGCGGTCCGCCGGTCGCGTCAGGAGACCGTGCAGGCGGTGCCGTTCAGGCTGAAGCCGTTCGGCTGGGTGAAGGTGCCGCTGTAGCTTCCCTGGAAGCCGAAGCTCTGGCTGCCGCCGGACGCGATCCGCGTGTTGCCGTCGAGCCCGCTCGCCGTGACCGAGCCCGAGGAGGGGCTGACGGACGCGTTCCAGGCGTGGGTGACGCGCTGCCCGGAGGGCAGGGTGAAGGCGAGCTTCCAGCCGTCGACGGCGGACGGACCGGTGTTCCTCACGGTGACGTTCGCGGTGAAGCCGCCCTGCCAGACGTTCGTGGCGTACGACACCGCGCACGCCGCCGGGCCGCCGGGCTCCTCACCGGGGCCTTCCGAGCCGGTGTGGACCGTGGAGGAGAAGGAGTTCACCGCGAGTCCCGCCCCGTTCCGCCAGGGCTCGAAACCCGCCTGGACGCTCGTCAGGTACCAGTCGTTGCGCGCCATTCCGCGCGCGACGGTCTCCCGGACGAAGTCCATGACGTCGAAGCTGAAGCTGCTGACCGCCGACGGCGCGACGAACGAGATCACGTCGTTGGAGCCGTTGCCGCCCGACCACACCTGCCAGGTGCGCCCGGCCACGCCGGCCGTGCCGACCTGGGAGCCGATCGGCTGGATCGGGCCCACCTTGTTCAGCCAGATCATGATCTCGGTCCGGTTCACGCCGTCGGTCCGGGGCGTAGGGTCCAGCCAGATGTCGTACGAGGCGTTGTACACGGCGTCGCCGACGTAGCCGTACGAGATGCTGCTGGGTGCGCTGGAGATCGTGCTGATCCGCGCGGGGAGGGCGGTTCCCGGCGAACAGTTGGTGTAGTGACAGCCGTTGAAGATCGACGGGTACGACTTCGGGGCCCCGTCGGTCGGCACCGAGCCGTCGGCCTGGGCAACGCGGAAACCGGTGTCCGTGGCGGTGACGCACTGGGTGGCGCTGGTGCCCCAGCGGTTGTTCTGGACGACGTAGCGCCCCTGGACGGTGGTCGATCCGTACTGTTCGCAGATCGTGGTGTCGGCCTGGGCCGGCGCCGCCCCGGTCACCAGCGCGGCGACCACGGCGAGAGCGGTGAGGAGCGTCGCGAACAGGCCGCGCGGGGCCCGGGTGTGGTGCGGTAACCGTCGCATGTGGGGGGCCTCTCCAAGAGGGTGCGGGGGGACGACCGGGGCGGGAGCGCTCCCGCCTCCCCATTGATGGGAGCGCTCCCATTGGTGTTTCGGAAAGGGACTGTAGGAGCTACACATGTCCCTGACAAGGCTGTGCGCGGGAAACTGTCGAATTCATTTCGAAGCCGCAGGTCAGCGAGGTGATCCATAAAGGGTGTCCGTCTCGGGAGCGCTCCCGAAACATTCGATGACGCCGTGTCCCGTGAGGCGGCCGAGGGGGAAGGGGAAGGGCGGTTCAGGCGGAGTCGCGCAGCACCAGTTCCGTACGGAGGATGACGTGCCGCCAGGCCACCTCCGGCTCCTCCATCTCCTCCAGGAGCAGCCGCACCATCGTCCGGCCGATCTCCTCCAGCGGCTGGCGCACCGTCGTCAGCTTCGGATCGGTGTGCTGGGCGAGCGGGAAGTCGTCGAACCCGATCACCGCGACGTCCTCCGGCACCCGGCGTCCCGCCGCGTGCAGGGCGTCCAGCGCGCCCGCGGCCATGGTGTCCGACGCGGCGAACACACCGTCGATCTCCGGGGTCCGCTCGATGAGTTCGGCCATCGCCCGGCGCCCGCTGTCCGCCGAGAAGTCCCCCTCGACGGTCCAGGCCGTTCTGCTCTCGACGCCCGCCCGTTCCAGCGCCTCGTGGTAACCGCGCAGCCGGCACTGGGCCACGTACATGTCGAGCGGCCCGGTGATGGTCGCGATCGAGCGGCGTCCGAGGCCCAGCAGGTGCGCCACCGCGCCGCGGGCGCCCCCGGTGTTGTCCGCGTCGACGTAGGTCACGCTCTCCTCGCCCGAGCGCCGCCCCAGCAGGACGGTGGGCAGCCCCACGTCGGCCAGCATGTCGGGCAACGCGTCCTCGGCGTGCACGGACATCAGCATCACGCCGTCGACCCGGCCGCCGCGCGCGTACTCCACGAGGCGCTGCCGTTCGGCGTCCGTGCGGACCAGGGTGAGCAGCAACTGCACCTTGGTGTCGGTCAGCGCGTCGCCGACGGAGCGGACGATCTCAGAGAAGAACGGCTCACCGAACTGCCGCCAGTCCGGCTCCGTCATGACCAGCGCGACGGCGTCGGCACGCCGGCCCGCCAGCGAACGGGCCGCCAGATTGGGGACGTACCCCAGCTCGGCGATGGCGCGCTGCACGGCACGGCGCGTCGACTCCTTCACGCCCGCCGCGTCGTTGATGACGCGGGAGACGGTGCCCCGCCCCACACCGGCGAGCGCGGCCACTTCCTCCAGTGTTGGTGTACCGGGACGCTGCCTGCGCATGACCACCCCCCACGAGACGACTAGATCTTACGGCCACCGGGTGCCGGGAGCGGCCGTTCCCGGCACACGCTTCGCACCCGGACGGCGACCGGTCCCGGACAGCGGCACCCGCCTCCCGGCCGGCCTGGGGAGAGGAGCGGGCACCACCGGATCCGGTGCCGCTCCGGCTTCCTACGGCGCGGACGGAGGGGAGAGCCGCCCGCGGACCCACGCGGGATCCGGGTTGACGTGCGGCCGCCCCTCGACGACGACCGTCGGCACGGTCTCGTCGCCGTCGCTGGCCGCCCTCACCGCCGCCGCCCCGTCCGGGTCACGCCAGATGTTCACCCAGTGCAACTGCCCGGCGGCGCGGCCCAGTCGGATGCGCAGCCGCAGGCAGTACGTGCAGCCGGGCCGCCAGAAGACGACCGGCCGGCCGTCGGCCGCGCTGCGGCGTCGTGCCTCCACAGCGCCGATCGACCTCGGGAAGACGAGGGGCGAGTTCATGGCCGCGAACGCCGGCAGCACCAGCAGAAGCGCCGCGGCCGCACCGGGACGGCCGGCGAGGACCAGCCCGGTCGCGACGACCGAGCCGCAGAGCACCAAGAACATCGGGAGGACCCAGACACGCATCATGGGGACGCAGGCTATCGAGGCATCCGCGGATACCGCGGCCGCGCCCCGGCCCGCCCGCCCGCCGGGTACGGGACCACCGGCCGCCCGCCGCGACGTCGGCACGGGGTCCGGCGGAAGCGCCGTCCGCCGGACCAGGAGGGCGGCCCCGGACCCGGCCCGGAGCCGCCCTCGCCGGCGGAGGCGGTACGTCAGGACGGCGTACGGCCCGCCCCCGGCGCCGGTTCCTTTGGTGCGGCCGGACGCGGCACGCCGGGGCGGGCGTCCGGCGCCGGTGCCCCGCCCACCGGCAGGAGCGGCCAGTCCGCGAGGTCCCGCAGGAGTTGACGGTCGTGGGTCGCGACGACGACGCCGGCGCCGGTGCCGCGGAGCGCCCCGGTCAGCTCGTCGACCAGCGGCGCCGACAGGTGGTTGGTCGGCTCGTCGAGCAGGATCAGCGTGGGCCGCCCGGACAGCGCCAGCGCCAGGTCGAGACGCCGCCGCTGCCCCTGGGACATCCGCCCGACCGGCGTGCCCGTCGCGTCGGGGTCCAGCAGCCCGAGGGACCCCAGCGGGACCGTGTCGCCGTCCCGGAGCACCCCGTCGGCCACCAGCCGTCCGACGTGCCGGTCGTACACCTCGCGGGCGGTGAGCCGGGGGTCCTGTCCGGCGGTCTCCTGGGTGACCCGGACCACCCGCGCCCCGCTCGCCGTCCACACGTGCCCCTCGGTGGGCCGGAGGGCGCCGGCCAGCACCGCGAGCAGCGTGGACTTCCCGGCGCCGTTGGGCCCGGTGACGAGCAGCCGTTCGCCGCCGTCGAGGGCGAGGTCGACCGGAGGGGCCAGCCGTCCTTCCACGGCGACGCCGTACGCACGCAACTGCGGGGCGCCTGGCCGGACGTCCAGCCGGGGCCACCGCGGGGCGGGCGGCGGCTCCGGCACGTCGATCCGGTGCGCGTCCAGTGCCTCCTGCTGCCGGTTCAGGGCCTGTACGACGCCCGGCGCGCGGGACTGGCGCCGGTGCTTGCCGGTGCCCTTCTCCGGCCGCCAGCCGGTGGAGAGCCGGTCGCGGGCCCGCGACACCGCGTCCTGCAGCCGCCGGTGCTCGCTCCGCTGCCGCTCGTGGTCCTGCTCCCAGCGTTCCCGCTCACGGCGCCGGGCCTCCTCCCACGCGTCGTAGCCGCCGGCGTACAGGCGCGGCCTTCCGTCGCGGGTGGGGTCGAGGTCGAGGAACCGGTCCGCGACGTCGCGCAGCAGCGCCCGGTCGTGGCTGACGACGGCGAGACCGCCCTCGTGCTCGCGGAGCCTGCGGGTCAGGAAGTCCAGGCCGTCGGCGTCGAGGTGGTTGGTCGGCTCGTCGAGCAGCAGGACGTCGTGCCGCGCGCCGAGCAGGCACGCCAGCCGGACGCGGTGGCGCTGCCCGGCCGACAGGGCCGACAGCGGCCGCTCCCGGTCGGCGCAGGCGCCGAGGGCCTCCAGGGCGACGTCGACGCGGCGCTCGGCGTCCCAGGCGTCGAGACGGGTGGCGGCGTCGAGCGCGGCGGCGTAGCGGTCGTCGGCGGCGGGCTCGCCCGCGGCCATGGCGAGGGCCGCCTCGTCCAGCGTGGCGAGGGCCGCCCGGGACGGGGCCAGCGCCGCCGACGTGAGGGTGCCGACGGTCTCACCGTCACGCACGGACAGTTCCTGACGGGCCAGACCGAGCGTGCCCGCCCGGTGCACGGTGCCCTCGTCGGGGGCGACCAGTCCGGCGAGGACGTGCAGCAGGGTCGTCTTGCCGCGGCCGTTCTCGCCGACGACGGCGATCCGCGACCGGGCGGAGACGGTGACCGAGACGTCGTACAGGACGCGCCGGGATCCACGGGTGACGGTGATGCCGTCGGCGCGGACGTGGGCACTGCCGCCCGCCTCGACGGGCAGGGACATGGCTTCGGGGGTCGGGGTGGGGTTCAACGGGACGCTCCGCGGCTCGCAGTGGAGCCGGGCAGCACGGAAGAGCCGCCCGGCGGGACCGGAACGGCGTGCGCTGATTCAGGGAGAAGGCGCCGCCGTCAGCGGGCGGATCGGACCTTCTGCGACCAGATGCCTCGTGCCATGCCCGGCAGCCTAACAAGGGCGGTGCCCCGGGTTCCCCCGGTTTTCGGCGGGCGGGGCCGGGCCGTGCCCGGACCGCGGCTGCGGGATCATGACGGCCATGGCACTCTTCCTCAGGACCCGCCCCGTCGGTGACACGGCGCGGACGCGTGTCGCGGCAGCCGTGGCCGCGCTGGTGACCGTCGGCGCCGGACTGGGCCTCAGGGCCGTGGCGACGGGGGACGTGGCCAAGTACGGCGGGGACGCCCTCTACACCCTCCTGGTCTTCGCCCTGGTGGTCCTGGCGGCACCGCGGGTGACACCGCCGAGGGCCGCCACGGTCGCGCTCGCCGTCAGCTGGGGGGTCGAGTTCCTGCAGCTCACCGGCGTACCGGCGGAACTCTCCCGGCACAGCACCGTGGCCCGTCTGGTCCTCGGGTCCACCTTCAACGCGCCGGACCTGTTCTGGTACGCGGTCGGCGCGGGCGCGGGCCTGCTCGTCGCACGGGGGCGCGCGGTGCCGGCCGGGGAGCCGTAGCACGCGGTACCGGTTTCGCCGGGCGGCACGGTGATACCCGGCTCTGCGACCTGTTCCCACACGCGCGGGAGGACCCATGGCGACCGGCGAGACGGGCTTCAGCGATGTCGTGTACGACCTGATCTCCGTGCAGTACCACTCGCTGAAGGCGGGTCACGACTACGGCCGGTACGTCCGCGACGCGGAGAACGCGGGCCAGGAGGAGATCGCCGACTTCTTCAGGGAGGTCATGGCTCAGGACGCGGAGCGCGCGGCCCGCTGTCACCGGTACCTCGTCCGGCTGTCCGGCACCGAACAGGCCGGCCCCGCCGTCGACTGACCGCACGGGCACGTCCACGTCGCGGCACCGCCCGGCCTACGCGCGGGCGCCGCGCACCACACGCCGGTGCGATGACGAGCGACCGGCCCCTGGTGATCCACCCGCCCGGCGAGGACGACGGGTGTCGCCTCCGTCGGCGCGGTCCTCGCACCTGTCCCCGGAACCGCGCCGCTGAAGACGCCGGGTGACGTGCCGGAGCCCCGCCGGGGCCTTGCGGCCCCGACAGGGCGAAGCGGTCCGTCGGGAGACACGGGTCAGCGGGTGAAGGTGACCCGGTGCTCCTTCAGGGCGCCGCAGTTGGAGCCGTACACCTGTACGTACACGTTGTTGATGCCGCCGCCCCAGTCCACACAGTGGCCCTTGCCGTGGACGTAGGTCGGCCCCGCGTACGACGTGAACCGCCCGTCGTCCTGGTCACCTTCCTCGGTGTCGGGGACGTAGATCCACGCGGACATGTCCAGGGCGGTGCCGGGGTTGCTGCGGATGGTCGCGACGCAGTTCCGGCCGTTGGCCGAGTTGTACGTCAGGTAGACGGTGCCCAGTGAGCCGACGGATGCCGAGTTCACTGTCTTGTAGGCGCTTCCGCAGACCTTCTGCGGCGTGGTGTTGGGCGCGGCCGAGGCCGGTGACGCCAGGGCGGTCGTGGCTCCCACCGACAGGGCCGCCACCGCGGAGGCGGCCAGGACGGAACGGGTGAATCTCATATTTCCCCCTTGCGGCTCTTGGAGCGGTTGCTCCTGTCTGGTGTGACCCGCGGGCCGGGCGAAGGGTTGTGCCGTGTTCGACGGCGGATTCCGCGCCCGGACCCCGGGGCCGCGGCGGAGAATCCGTCAGCGAGCCGCAGTGACGCGTCGAATGGCGCGGGCGGGGTGTCGTGCTTCTCGTGTGCGGCCGGGCCGGTGCCCGGGGCGACGGCGGAGTCGATCGCGTCGAGTACGTCGGCGGGGACGTGGTGTCGACGGCGTCGAGCCGGGCCCGGCCGGTGGGGAGGGCTGTGTCGAGTGTTCCGGCGTGAACGCCGAGCGGTGGGTGGTGTGACGTCCCGGCCCCGCGGACGGCGCCGGACAGCCGGATCACGGGACCGCGCCCGCCCCGGCCCCGCCTTCCCGGACGGCGAGTGGCACAGGGCGCACCGTGTCACACCTTCGACCGGTCTCCTGTCCCACGGGCGGGAAGGCGGCACGCGGTGGCCGCCGAAGTCGACTCGCCCCCGTCAGAACGGCAGCCGCCCGCGGGCGCGCCGCCCCGCGGACCCGCTGCGGCCGACCGCGCGGGAGCTCGAGCGGAAGGGCTTGCCGAGGAGCCGTCCGAGCCGGCCCGGAGCCTTGGACCCGGCCCGGGAGCCGACGCCCAGGACGCGTTGTGCCCCGTTCTGCGGGTGCCGGGAGAGACGGGGGACGAGGAAGGCGAGGACAGCGATCACCACGCAGACGGCGACGATGCCGACGACCATCATGGAAGCCTCCGGAGTCGGGAACGCGGACGCGGGACCGGTTGGTCCGCGAGGACCACGTGCCCCGTCCTCGCGTGAACACGCCCCGGAACCGGTACGGTCCGCTTCGTGGCCACCCTCACCCGTGGCGGCACGATCCGGTTCGGCACCGCCCCCGACGACGGCCGGGACACCGAACTCACCCCCGTCGAGCCGCTGCTCGCCATGTTCCCTCCCCACGCGGTCAGGGCGTCGCACGACCGTCTCCGCACGGTCGGCCGCACCGTCGGAACCGGCACGCCCGTCAGCACCACCGCCGGGCACGCCCGACGAGTCTTTGCCTTCTCTTTACAACCCGTGTCGCCGCTGTCCCGTCTCTCCGCACGATCCATGACCCAGCCCGCCGGACCATCGTGCGGGCGGAGCGACGAAAGAGAGCGATCCATGCGCCGAACTGTCCTCAGTGCCACGGCACTCGCCTGCACCGCCGTGCTGGCGAGCCCGGTGTCCGCGTTCGCCGACGGGCCGTCCCCGGTCACCGAGGCCACCGTGACCCCCGGCGGGTCCCCGGCCCCGGCCGACGCCACGGAACCGAGCCCCGTACCGGCCGAGAGCGACGCACCGGACCGGTCGGCGGCCCCCGGCGGGGTCACCGTCGTACCGAGCGGCGCGCCCGACACCGGCGTCGGGTCCGCGTCCGCGGAGTCCGGGGCCGACGGCGTGCTGATCGGCGGGAGCGCCACCGCGGTGCTCGCCGTCGGCGGCGCGGCGGTCCTCCTGGTGCGTCGCCGGCGGGCGACCACGGCATGACACCGCTCTCCAGGCGTGCCTTCGCCACCGCGGCGACGGTCGCCCTCCTCGGCGGCTGCGGCGGCGGCGGTCACCGGACCGACCGGTCCACGGCCGGACACCCCGCGCGGACGACACCGTCCGCGCGGCCCTCCGCGGAACCGGCGCGCCCCCTCGGGCGTTCGGTCCCGGTCGGACTGGAGATACCGGCCATCGGGGTCGACACCCCGGTCATCCGGCTGGGGCTGGCCCCGGACCACACCGTCCAGGTGCCCCCGGTCACCGCCCATGACCGCGCGGGCTGGTACCGGTACTCGCCGACGCCCGGCCAGACCGGCCCGTCGGTGATCCTCGGCCACGTCACGGTCGGCGTCCACGGGGACGGCGTCTTCCGCCACCTCGCGCGCCTGCGCCGGGGGGACAGGATCGTGGCACGCCTGGAGAACGGCACGGCGGCGGTGTTCGCCGTCGGCTCGGTCCGGACGGTCGCCAAGGCGGACTTCCCGACGGACGCGGTCTACGGCGACGTCCGCCGGCCGGAGCTGCGGCTCATCACCTGCGGCGGCCCGCGCACCGGCGACGAGTACCGCGACAACGTGATCGTGTTCGCCGCCCTGACCTCCGCCGTCACCTGATCCGCCGCCGCGTTCCCGGGCCGTGCGCCCGCAGGCCCGGGAGCGCGGCGGGTCCCATCACACCAGTACCGCCACGACCATGGAGAGCGTTGAAACGGTCCCGAGAGCAGGCAGCGTCCGAGCTCTTCGCCGCCCTCTACCCACGCCTCGCCGGCTGGTGCCGCCGACTGGTCGACGACGACGGGACGGCCCACGAGATCGCCTCGGAGGCGTTCACCCGGCTGTGGGCCCGCTGGACGTCGGTGGCGGAGCCCCGGGGCTTCCTCTACGTCACCGCGGCCAACCTCGTCCGGGACCACTGGCGCACGCTCGAACGCGAGCGCAAGGCCGTGCACCGCGTCACCACCGAAACCGCCGTGCGCCCGCACACCGAACAGTCCGACCCGTCCGTACGCCTGCTCGTGCAGTCGCTGCCGGAACGGCTGCGCGTCCCGATCCTGCTGCACTACTACGCTGACATGCCGATCCGGGAGGTGTCCGCGGTGACCGGACGCAAGGAGGGAACCGTCAAGGCCGACCTCCACGCGGCCCGCGAACTGCTCCGCGCCCATCTGAGGAGAAGCCTTGATCACACACTCTGACGACGGTCCGGAGTTCGAACCCGACGACCCCCTCGCCGTCATCCTGCGGCCCACCCCCGATCACCTCGGCCCGCCCCCCGGCCGGTTCGAGGAGATCCGCCGCGGCGCGGCGCGGCGCCGGCTGGTCCGCACCGCCGTCGGGGCCGGACTGACGTGTGCCGTCGCCGCCCTCGTCGTACTGCCGCTGCGGTCGTCGGACCCCGGCCGTCCGGTGTCCCCGACGGTCCCCCTCGCCCCGCCTCCCGTGAGCAGCCCCTCCGTCACGCCCGCTCCGTCGGCGTCACCGGAACCCGCCGAGACCCGCCCCACCCCGTCGGCCCCGGCCGACGGCACCCAGGCCCGTCCCACCCCGTCGGCCCCGACCGACGGGCCCCGCACCCGCCCCACCCCACTGGCCCCGACCGACGGCCCCGAAACCCCGGTGAGCGAGGTCGCCCCCGACCCCGGCCCGCGGTGAGCCCGCGCGACCCGCCCGGATTCCGTCGTCGCCACGCCCGACTGCCGGTGTGCCCGCCGGGGCCCGGTCCTCCTGGCACCGGCGCTCCCCGGAGGACCGGACGTCCGGCCGGCCGCGCCGCACCGGAACCAGGGACCCCGGGACGGCCGGCAACGGGGTCGTACGAGGCCCCGGCGGGCCCTCCGCCGCACTCGGAACACGGCTCTCTCCCCGAGGCCGGTCACCTCCCGGCCGCCGGCCCCGGTCCCGGCCCCGGCCGGACCGGCCGGGGCCTGACGGCGGTCGCGTCCCTCGAGCCGGACCGCCCGAACACCCCCGGCTCCCCACCCGATTCGTTGGTCGGCGCCGACGTACGCGCCCGCGTCGGCCGGGCCGCCCGGGAACACCTCGGCACACGGCCGGAGGAACATTCGGAGCGGGCCGCGGACACCGTCGGCCGGATCGTGAAGCGCCGGTGAAAACCCTGTGGAAGCGGTGTCGGTGGGGTCGCTTATGCTGCACCGGATGATCATGCGGGACCAGGGGAGGGCGCGGGATGTTCGGCAAGTTGTTCGGCAGGGAAGCGGAGAGACCGGCGGCGGATCCGTACGCGCTTCCCGCCCCGCGCAGGAAGAACGGGACGTACCCGCTGCGCGCGCTCGGGGACACGCGGGTGCTCGCGCTGGTGGAGGCGGCCGACGCGGGTGACTGGGCGGCGGTCAAGGAGGCGCTGGCCCCCTTCGACCTCGGCCGCGACCACCAGGTCCTCGGCGAACTGGCCGTCCTGGACGGCGTACAGGACTGGATCGGGCGGGCCGTCGAGGAGGACAAGGAGCACCGGGCGACGGCCCTGCTGATATCCGGGGCGCGCCACATCAGCTGGGGCTGGGAGGCGCGTACCGCCGCCCGCGCCGTGCACGTCACGCAGGAACAGTGGCGGGTCTTCCACGAACGGCTCCACATCGCCGAGGAGCAACTGTTCGAGGCCGCCGAACTGCGGCCGGAATGGGTCACGCCGTGGCGGCAGCTCCTCACCTCCGGCCGCGGCATGTCGCTGGGCACCACCGTCAACGAGACCCGGTTCGACGCCGGCCTGCGCCGCGACCCGCTGGACCTGGAGATCCACACCGAGTGGCTGGCACAGCTCCAGCCCCGCTGGGGCGGCGAGCCCGGCCAGGCCCTGGCGTTCGCCCGTGAGGCGTTCGCCCGAGCCCCGCAGGGGCACAACCTGGGCTGCGTGATCGCCATGGCGCACATCGAGGAATGGGTCGAGTCGGACCGCGGGGACTGCCTCGAAACCCCCGAGATCCAGGCGGAGTTGCGGGAAGCGGCCGACCACAGCATCCTCCACCCCGCCTACGTGTGGCGCCCGGGCTGGCAGCGTGACTTCAACATGTTCGCCATGGCCCTGTCGCTGGCCGACGAGCGCCACACCGTCCGGCGCGTCTTCCGGACGCTCGACGGCGCCTTCACCAAGTGGCCCTGGACCTTCTTCGCGGACCCCGAGAAGGAGTTCACCCGCCGCCACCGTCGCGCCTGAGCCCCCGCCCTCCGTCGTCCCTCCCACCCCGGACTGCCCGATGACTCTGCCCGACACCCCCGCGAACCCGGCCGGCGCCGACCGCACCTTCCAGGTGGACCTGCGCGGCCTCGTCGACCTCCTCTCCCACCACCTCTACTCCAGCCCCCGCGTCTACCTGCGCGAACTCCTGCAGAACGCGGTGGACGCGCTGACCGCCCGGCACGCCCTCGAACCGGCCGCCCCCGCCGACGCCTTCGGCGTCCGCCTGTACGCCGACGGCACGGTGGTGTGTGTCGAGGACGACGGCGTCGGCCTCACCGAGGCCGATGTGCACACCTTCCTCGCCACCATCGGCCGCAGCAGCAAGCGCGCCGAGAGGATCGCCGAGCAACGCGGCGACTTCATCGGCCAGTTCGGCATCGGACTGCTCTCCTGCTTCCTGGTCGCGGACGAGATCCACGTCCTGAGCCGCTCCGCCCGCACCCCCGACGCGCCCGCCGTGGAGTGGCGGGGACGCGGCGACGGCAGCTACACCGTCCGCGTCCTGCCCGCCACCGCCCGCCCCCGGCCCGGCACCACCGTCACCCTGACGCCCCGCACCGACGCGGGCGAGTGGACCCGCCCGGCCCAGGTCCACGCGCTGGCCCGGCACTTCGGCTCCCTGCTGCGCCACCCGGTGACCTTCGACGACGGCACGGGCGCCACGTCCGTCAATCCCGAGTCCGCACCCTGGGCCCGTACGTACCCCACACCGGGAGCCCGCTCCCGCGCCCTGGCCGCGTACGGCGAGGAGGTCTTCGGCTTCAAGCCGCTGGACACCATCGAGCTGGACCTGCCCGCCGTGGGCCTCAAGGGCATCGCGTGCGTGCTGCCCGAGACGGTGCCGGCCGGCCGCAGCCACGGCCACCGCGTGCACGTCAGGGGCATGCTCCTGTCCGAGCAGGCCGAGGAGATCCTGCCCGAGTGGGCGTTCTTCGTCCGCTGCGTCGTCGACGCCGAGAGCCTGCGCCCGACCGCCTCCCGCGAGTCCCTGTACGAGGACGACACCCTCGCCGCCGTCCGCGACGCCCTCGCCGAACGGCTGCGCGCCTGGATCGCCCGGGCCGCCGCCAGCGACCCGGACCTGCTCCACCGCTTCCTCCAGGCCCACCACCTGGCCGTGAAGTCGCTCGCCGTGCACGACGACGAGATCCTGCGGATGCTGCTGCCCTGGCTGCCGTTCGAGACCACCGACGGGCACACCACCCTCGACGAGTTCGCGCGCACCCACCGCACCGTGCTCGTGACCTCGAGCGTGGAGGAGTTCCGGCAGGTCGCGGCGATCGCCTCGGCCGCCGGGCTCGGCGTCGTCAACGGCGGCTACACCTACGACCGCGAACTGGTCCACCGGCTGCCCGAGATCAGGTCCGAGGTCACCGTCGCCGACCTCGACCCGGCGACCCTCACCGCCCACCTCGACCCCGTCGACCGGGAGACGGAACTCGCCGCCGCGGCCTACCTCGCCCGGGCCCGCGACGCCCTCGCCGTCTTCGACTGCGACGTCGCGCTGCGCGCCTTCCAGCCCGCCTCCGCCCCCGCCCTCCTCGTCGACAGCCGCGAGGCCCGGCACGAACGCACCCGCTCCCAGCTCGCCCGCGAACAGGAGGGCGGCCTGTGGGGCGACATCCTCGGAGCCCTGCGCCAGGAGGCACCGCGGGCCCAGCTCATCCTCAACCAGCTCAACCCGCTGGTCCGCACCGCCGTCACCATCGACGAGCCCGAGCTGGCCCGCACCAGCGCCGAAGCCCTCTACGGGCAGGCCGCGCTGCTGTCCCGGCGGCCGCTCAGACCCGCCGAGTCGAGCCTCATCAACCGCTCCTTCCTCGACCTCCTCGCCCACGCCCTCCGCAAGGACAGCTGACGATGCCCACCGCACCCCACCCCCAGAGCACCGACGAGCTGTACCAGGCGCTCCAGGAGAACCGCCGACGCCCCTACGGCCGCCCCCGCACCGTCACCGCCGAGGAACTCGTCGACGCCGCCGAGCGGTTCGAGGAGCCCGTCCCGCTCGTCCGCGCACTCCTCGAACTGCAGGAGGCCTACACCTACGGCTCCGAACCCCGGAAGTCGCCCGTCGTCTTCGCCCGCCTGCTCACCCTCTTCGACGAGCAGCCCGACGTCTTCGACGAGCGCCTGCGCCACACGCTGTTCTGGCGGTTCAAGTGGGTGGCGAACGCCCTGCGCGCACTGCCCGAGATCCCGCTGGCCAGCCTGCGCCAGTGGCTGACGGAGATGCGCGACCGCTACGAGAAGGCCGGCCTCGACCTCCAGCCCTACTACGGACAGGCCTACCAGCTCGCCGCCCACGTGGGCGAGGACACCGCCCTCGCCTACGAGCTGTGGGCCGGCCGCGCCCGCACCCGGCTCAGCGACTGCGAGGCCTGCGAGATCTGCGAGCGCGCCCTGTACCACCTGGCGGCGGGCGACGACGAGCGGGCGCTGCGCGTCTGGGAATCCGTCCTGGCCGGGAAGGAGTCCTGCCAGGAGGAGCCGGCCCGCTCCTTCTCGTACGCGCTGCTGCCCCTGCTGCGGGCCGGCCACGCCGAACGGGCCCGCGAACTGCACCTCGCCGGCTACCGCGGCTGCCGCCGCAATCCCTCGATGTCCGGGGAGGTCGGGCGGCACCTGGAGTTCTGCGCGCTGACCGGCAACGAGGCACGCGGCCTGGAACTCCTCGCCGAGAACCGGAACCTGTTCGACGAGGTGGACTCGCCGCGGGAGCTGTTCGACTTCCTCACCGGCGTGGAGGTCCTCCTCCGGCGCGTCGAGCACCTCGGCCACGGCGAACTGCCCGCCGCCGGATTCGCGGGCCGCACCTGGACGGTGACCGGCCTGCGCGCCGAGGTCCGCGAGCGTGCCGACGACCTCGCCGCCCGCTTCGACGCCCGCAACGGCACCACCGCCCACACCGACCGCCGTGGAGCCCGCCTCGACCGCGCACCCCTCCTGGACGCGCTGGAACTGACCCTGCGCACCCGCACCCTCGACGACGTGGCCCCGGCGGTCCCGGCCGCCGCACCTGCCGCCCGGACGGCCCCCGCCGTCCCCGAATCGCTGCCCGAACTCATCGCCCGCGCGCGGGAACTGGACGAACAGGGGCACCCGGACGCGCGGGCCTGCTGGGCACGGCTGCGCACGCTCGTCGCCGCCCGCGACTACACCCACCCCGACGACCCGGCCGTGGGCCCACTCGTCCGGCTGCGCGCGGACCTGCTGGACGACGAGGCGGGACGGGCCCGCGAGAAGGACGAGTTCGCCGACGCCGCCGCCCTCCACGAGGAGGCCGCCGGCCTGTACGAGGACGCCGGACAGCCGGGCCACGCGGCCCTCGCCCGCGCCTGCGCCCTGCTCGCCGCCGCGGAGCTCCCGGCGCAGGGCGCCGGTGACGCCGAGGCGAAGGCCGCCGCGCTGACCGCCGCCCACGCCTCCATGGTCCGCCTGCACGAGGAGACGCCCGGTCTCACTCCGTACCAGGAGGCCCGCCTGCTGCGGCTGCGGGCCACCGTGCTCGGCATGCGCCTGCAGACGTCGGGAAACGAGGAGCACGTCGCACCGCTCCTCGCCGAGGTGGACCTGCTGCACACCTTCGCCACCCGGCACGGCATCGACGCGCAGATCGCCGGAGCCCTGCTGCTGCGGGCCACCACGCACGCCATGACCGGCGACCTGCCCGCCGCGCTCACCGAGACCGACGGCGCCCTCGACAGACTCAAGACGCACGGCCCGGCCTGGCACCTGCCCCGCACCCTCGCCCTGCGCGGACGGCTCCAGCTCGGCCTGCGGAACGCGCAGGCCGCGTACACGGACCTGACCGAGGGCCTGCGGCTGGCCGCCGACTGGCCGGCCGGCACGGTCGACACCTCCCGCCTCCACAGCGACCTGGCCGGGGTCTGCCTGCACCTGGGCCGCCCCGACGAGGCGCTGCGGCACCTGACCCGCTCCGCGGAGCTGGACCTCCGCCACGGCAGCCGGTTCGACGCGTACTGCACCTACAGCAACGCCGCCCAGCTCAGCCTCGACCTCGGCCGCGTCGAGGACTGCATCGCGCTGCTCGACTCCGTGCTCGCCGAACCGGACGTCACCGCCGGGGAAGTGGACGACCGGCTCGTCGCCCAACTGCGGCTGACCCGCGCCCGCGCGCTGCACGCGGGGGACGACCTCAAGGCCGCCACGGCGGAGTTCGTCGCCCTCGCGGCCGAGTCGGCCGGCTGGGACGACGACCCGGGCAGCCACGCCATGATCGCCGCCGAGACCGCCGTACTCCTCGGCGAATCCGGCGAGTTCGGCCGCGCCCGCGAGGCCGCGGACCAGGCACTCGCCGCCCACGCCGAGGAGGCGCGCCCCGAGCAGCTCAGCAACTGCCTGCGCGAACTCGCCCGGCTCCAGGCGGAGCGGCAGGGCCCCGACGGCCTGGCCGGCGCCCGCGCCTTCCTCGCCGACGCCGGACGGATCGCCGACGAGGCCCGCGCCGCCGGGTACGAGGCCCAGGGCCGCCCCCTGGACGCCGCCCTGGCCTACGAACACGGCCGCGTCAACGCGTACGCCGGTGAGTACGAGGACGCCCTGACCGCTCTGGAGAAGGCCCTCGCCCTGCTCGGCGAGCCGGGGCAGGACCAGGGGCACGCCGGCGAGTGGGCCGAGTGCGTCCGCCTCGCGGGTGCCGTGGAGGGCATCTACCTGGAACGCACCGACCCGGCCCTCACCCGCCTCGACGCGGCGGTCTCCCGCCTCACCGCGCTGGGCCACACCGAGGTGGCCGAGCCGCTGACCTCACTGGCGGCCCGGCTGCGCGACGAGGACTGACACGGCGGACACGCGGCGGACGGCAGCCGCTCAGGCCGCCGTCCGCCCGTCCACCGGGACGCCCAGCCGGTCGGCCACGGTGGTGAGGGCCGTTCCCAGGGGGAGCGCGACCCGGGTGACGGCGTGCCGGTCGCCCCGGGTCGGGTCCCGGTTGACGATCAGTACCGGCGTGCCGGCCCGGGCGGCCTGACGGACGAACCGCAGCCCGGACATCACCGTCAGCGACGACCCGAGGACGAGCAACGACGTCGCCTCGCGGACCAGCGCGCGGCAGTGCTCGACCCGCCGCGGCGGCACGTTCTCACCGAAGAACACCACGTCCGGCTTGAGGACACCGCCGCAGACCGCGCAGGGCACCACGCGGAAGTCCCCGACCTGTTCGTCGGTGAGGTCGGCGTCACCGTCAGGGTTGATCCCCGCGGCCACCGGAGCGAAGCCCGCGTTGGCCTCCTCCAGCCGCCGGGCGAGTTCACGGCGCCGGCTGACGTCACCGCAGGAGAGGCAGACGATCCGGTCCAGGCCGCCGTGGAGTTCCACGACGCCCTCGCTGCCGGCGGCCTGGTGCAGACCGTCGACGTTCTGCGTGATCACACCCGAGAGCAGGCCGTGCCGCCCGAACGCGGCCACGGCCCGGTGCCCGGCGTTGGGCAGGGCCCGGCGGAAGGTGCGCCAGCCGAGGTGGCTGCGCGCCCAGTACCGGCGCCGTGCCTGCTCGCTGCCGGTGAAGTCCTGGTAGGTCATCGGTGTGTGGCGGCTCAGGCTCCCGCCCTCGCCCCGGTAGTCGGGGATGCCCGACTCGGTGGAGAGGCCCGCCCCGCTGAGCACCACCACACCGCCGGCGCCCAGCGCGTCGGCGACCGGTTCCAGGTCCGTGGAGCCCGGCGGCAGGTCTTCTTCGGGGGTCCAGCTCAGAGTGGGGCGCATGCGCATGCCGCCAGGGTACGGAACGCGGCCCGCGCCGTGCCGGTGCGCCGGCCCGCCGAGGGGCGCCCCGCGGCGGCACGGCACCCGGGGCGGGTCAGCGTCCGGTCGTCCCGTCGATCAGCTCACGGAGGATGTCCGCGTGACCGGCGTGGCGGCCGGTCTCCTCGATCATGTGGGTGAGCGCCCAGCGGACGCTCGGAGCGGGGCCGCCCGGCCGGGGGCGGGGGACCGGCGCGCCGAGGTCGGCGCACGTGTCGAGCACGTCGTTCGCCCGGGCCACCGCCTCCCGGTAGCGGGTGACGACATCGGCCACGCTGTCCGTGGGCGCGGCGTGGAAGGTGGCCTGCCAGTCGCCGACCCGCTCCCCGAGGAACGTGGCCCGTTCGACGGAGGTGAGGTGGCCGAGCAGCCCGAGCAGGTTCGTGCCCGAGGGGACGGAGGCGGTCCGGACCTGTGGTTCGGGGGCGTCCTCGACCTTCGCGGCGACGGAGTTCCGCAGGTAGTCGAGGAAGCCGCGCAGTACCTCGGTCTCGCTGCTTCCGGTGCGGGGCGGCGGGGTGTCGCCCCGGTGTCCGCGGCGCATGGTTCCTCCTCGTGTGGGGCGGGGCCGGGTCAGGCCGTGCGGCGGACGATCAGGACGTGGTCGGTGACCTCGGCGGTCCGTCCGTCCGGTCCGGTCGCGATCCGGCGGGGCGAGTCGGCCCGTTCGACCGTCCAGGCCGCCGGGTCCAGGCCGATGTCCGCGGCGACCTCCCGCGGGGCCGGGTACCGGACGTCGGGGTCCTGGTTCCACGACCACGGAGCGGTCGATCCGTGGTCGACGACCAGCAGCCGCCCGCCCGGCCGCAGGGCGTGCGCGGCCTTCCGCAGCACGGCCGCCCGGTCCAGGTCGAGGGGGGTGTGCAGGTAGTGGGCGCAGACGACGTCGAACGCGCCGTCGGGGAACGACTCCCGCAGGTCGTGCCGCCGGGCGGTGATCCGGTCGGCCAGGCCGTGCGAGACGGCGAGTGAGGCGAGGCGCTCGACCGCCACGGACGAGACGTCGACGGCGGTGACGCGCCATCCCTGGCGGGCCAGCCACAGCGCGTCGCCACCGGCACCGCATCCGAGGTCCAGCGCGTCGCCGGGCGGCAGATCCGCGAGGGTCTCGGTGAGGCGTGCGTTCGGCCGTGGATCGGTGGCCGCCGGTCGGGCCGCGTAGACGTCGTCCCAGAACCTGACCGCGTCGTCGGTGGTCATGCATGACTCCTTCTGCCGGGGAAACGCGTACGAGCCTCGCCCGGCCCACGGCGGACCGCCAAGAGATGTTGCCGTTCCGGCAAGACGCCCGCGGAGCCCGTCAGCCGAGGGCCTGGCGGGCTTCGGGGTGCTCCACCGGGTACCGGCCACCGTGGACCGCCGGCATCGCCCGGTGCCGGGCCTCGTGGTGGAGGACCGGGCCGCGGTGGGCACGGTCCTCCGGCTCGTACGGGCGGCGTTCCCGGGCCGTTTCCGCGGCGTGTGCCGGCGCCGGACCGCCGTGATGCCGCATCACCCGCGCGGAGGCACACCGTTCGGCGTGCACGTGGTCCAGGTGCTCCGTCTCGCTCCACGTCATGGCCGAAACCTTGCGGTGTGCGCTCACCCGGCGGTGGCCCGACGCCGGGCCGCCGTCCCCTCGAGGACGTGAACACGCCCTTCTCTTACGCGGGGTTGATGGCGGAAGCAAAGGGAGCGTCCCCGCCCGGGACGATCGCCGCGTGGGGCCCGCCGGTAAGGCCGAATCGCTTCTGACCACAGAAATCGCAGTGGAGACAGCCACAGACCGGGCCGATGCCGTCCACCCTCCGACGCGGACGCACCGGAATCGCCCTCGTTGCTGTGCGTCCGCGAACGGGATGTGCGAAGTCCGGTCGAGGGGGGCGCCGGTGGTCGCGCTCCTGGGCCGCGGACCCCGTCGATCTCGTCCGCGCGCGTCACCGGTTCCGGAAAACACCTGGCGTCCCACATCTTGACCCCTTCGAACCGCGCGGTTTAGCGTTCCCGCGTTCGGTAGCGATTGAAACGATTCAATCCATGTGAACTTCTCTGGGGTGCACTCATGTACGACGAATCCGTCCCGCAACGTGGCGGGATGTCCCGGCGCACGGTCCTGGCCGCGGCGGTGACCGCGGGAACCGCGGCCGCCCTCGGCGCCGCCTCACCCGGTGCCGCCGCGAGCCCCGCAGCCGGCGCCGCCGCGACCTCCGCGGCCAAAGGCGCCGCACCGGCCGCCGACTGGTTCGCCGCCCCCGCCCGGTCGGTGCGCCCGAAGTTCCGGTGGTGGTGGCCGGACGGTCTCGTGGACCCGGACGAGATAGCCCGCGAGATCGACCAGATCGCGGACGCGGGCTTCGGCGGAGCCGAGATCGCCGCCGTGCACCACAGCATCAAGGGCAAGTCGCTGCTCGACACCGCCCGGCACGGCTGGGGCGGCGGACCCTGGCGCGACGGCGTCGAGGCGGCCCTGCGCCGGGCGGCCAGACGCGGCCTCACCGTGGACATCACCCTCGGCCCGAGCTGGCCCGCGGCCGTCCCCGGCGTCACCCCCGACGACGAGGCGGCGGCCCAGGAACTCGTCCACGGCCGGGTCCCGCTGGCCGGCGGCGCCACCTACCGCGGACCGGTCCCCCCGCCCGCGCACGAAGCGGCCCCCGGCGTCACCCGTGAGCACCTCGTCGCCGTCCAGGCGGCCCGGGTGGACACCGCCAACTCCACCCGCAAGGAGACCGGGCTCGACCCCGACAGCGTCCGCGACCTGACCGGCACCGTCACCGACGGCACCCTGGAGTGGACCGCGCCCGACGAGGGCGACTGGGTGCTGATCTCGTACTGGCGGCGCGGCTCGGGACAGCAGCCCGAATCCGGCCCCCACACCGCCCCCGCCGCCTACGTGGTCGACCACCTCGGTAAGGCCGGCACCGACGCCGTCACCGGTTTCTGGGACCGCCACATCCTCACCGGCTCCCTGCGGAGCCTGCTCCGGGCCGCGGGCGGTGCCTTCTTCGAGGACTCCGTGGAACTGGAGACCGACGGACTGGTCTGGACGCGGCGGCTGCCGGAGGAGTTCGAGAAGCGCACGGGTCGCCCCCTGCTGCCCCACCTGCCCGCCGTCGTCCTCGACGACAGCAACCAGGTGTTCGCCTTCGACGCCCAGCTGACCCGGCAGATCCGGCACGACTTCTGGGCCACCGTGTCCGACCTGTTCAACCGCCACCACGTGCGCGCCCTCAGGGACTGGGCGCACGGCCTCGGCATGACCCTGCGCGCCCAGCCCTACGGCCTGCAGACCGACTCCATCGCCTCCGCCGCGATCCTCGACATCGCCGAGGGCGAGTCCCTCGGCTTCAAGAACCTCGACGACTACCGCTGCCTGGCCGGCGGCCGGGACATGGCGGGGCACACCGTGCTCTCCTGCGAGTCGGGCGCCTACAACGGCTCCGCCTACAGCACCACCTGGGACCGCGTGCTGCGCACCATGGGCGGCGCGTACGCGGCCGGCGTCAACCAGACCGTCCTGCACGGCTTCTCCTACGCGAAGGCCCCGGAGTCGCAGTGGCCGGGCTTCGCCGCCTTCAGCCCCTACAACGGCACCGCCGGCTACAGCGAGTCCTGGGGTCCCCGGCAGCCCACCTGGCGGCATGCCGAGGACGTCTCCGGCTACCTCGGCCGCGTCCACCAGGTCCTCCAGGCCGGTACGGTCCGCGCGGACGTCGCCGTCTTCCGGCAGACCGGCTACTCCGCCACCGGCATCGGCGCCTCCTGGTTCACCTCGACCGGTGTCCCGCTCGGATGGACCCACCAGTTCCTCAGCGGCCCGTTGCTCGACCTGCCGAACGCCAAGGTGTCCGGCGGCCGGCTCGCCCCGGACGGCCCGGCCTACAAGGCCCTGTTCGTCGAGGGCGACTTCTTCTACGGCTCCACCCCCACCCTCGCCCTGGCCGACGCCCGCAAGCTGCTCCGCTTCGCCGAGGCCGGGCTGCCCACGGTGTTCCTCGGCGCCTTCGACCAGGCGCTCACGCCGGGCGTCCCTGAGTCCGGGGAGACGGAGCGGCTGCGGGACGTCCTGGCCCGCCTGCTCGCCCTGCCCAACGTGGTCCGGGTCACCGACAAGACGGCGGTCGGCGACGCGCTCGCGTCCCTCGGCGTCACCCCCGACGTCCGTTACTCCACCGCCTCCACGCTCCTCAACGCCCACCGGGTGACGGACCAGGCGGACTTCTACTACCTGTGCAACGGCAAGCACGCCGAGACCGTCAAGCCGCCCGTCGCCGCGATCGACCACGAGGTCACCCTGCGCCGCACCCGCGGCGGCGCGTTCGTGCCCTACCTCCTCGACCCCTGGACGGGCAGGGTCGAACGCGCCGCGCGGTACACGGCGCAGGGCGACGAGGTCACCCTGCGCGTCGCGCTGCGGCCCGGCCAGACCACGATCGTGGCGCTGGGACGGCCGGGGCTCTTCGGGGACCGCAACGGCAACCGTCCGCACGCCGTCTCCTCGGACGCCGACGAGGTGCTGTTCACCCGTGGCGGGCTCACCGTGCGGGCCGGCGCCGGGGGCACGTACAGGACCCGGCTGTCGCAGGGCCGCACGGTCACCACCACCCTCCCGGACGTGCCCGCCGCGATCGAGCCGGAGCGCTGGCACCTCGACGTGGAGGACTGGTTCCCCGGCGCCGACGCGACCCGGACCGAGACCGTGCGCCGCGGCGTCGACCTCGACACCCTGCTGCCCTGGTCGCGCATCCCCGAACTGGCGGACTCGGCAGGCGTCGGCACGTACCGCACCACCGTCGTGCTCCCGGACGACTGGACCTCCTCCCACGGCGCCGTGCTGGACCTGGGGCAGGTCAGCGACACCTTCCGGGTGACGGTCAACGGGCGGGCCGCGGGCCCCGCCGACCGCCTGTGCCCCGTCATCGACGTCGGTCCGCTGCTGCGGCGGGGCGAGAACACCCTCGAGATCGAGGTGGCGACACCGCTCGTCAACCGCCTGCGGACGACCCGCCCGGAGGTCTTCGGCGGGGTCGCCCGCCAGGACCACGGACTCGTGGGCCCGGTCCGCCTGGTGCCGTACGCCCAGACCACCCTCTGATTGAACGTTTCAACCCTACTGATTCCGGCCGGGGCCGCCCGGTCGTGAGACAGCCGCCGCGCGGACGGTGCCCACGCCCGTCCGCGCGGCGGCATGCCCGCGTGCACCCGAATCGTGCACGTCATAGGGGCACTTGTAGCCTCCTTGCGCATCCTGTGAGAACCCTTGACGCTCGCTGCGGCGGCGCTTAGCGTCTGCGCCGAGTCGAGTAAAACGATTCAACTCCCTTTGGTCTCCCCGTTCCTGACCCACCCGCCGCCGTTGCCAGTGAAGGGAGCCCCGTGCCATGCCCGCGTCCTCCGGCAGGCCCGCCCCGTCCAGACGTCAGATCCTGTTCACCGCGTCCGCCGCGACCGCCGCGGCGGTGACGGCCCCCTCGTCCCCGGCCGCCGCGGCACCCGCCTCCGCACCGGCGTCCGTACCCGCACCGGCGTCCATGCCCGCCGGGCGGGCCGGCGCGACCGGCCCGGAGCCGGCGCTGGACGAGTTCGCACTCTCCGAGGTCCGGCTGCTCGAGAGCCCGTTCCTCGCCAACATGCGCCGCACCTGCGCCTATCTGCTCTTCGTCGACACCGACCGGCTGCTGCACACCTTCCGCCTGAACGTCGGCCTGCCGTCGTCGGCGGAGCCCTGCGGCGGCTGGGAGGCCCCCACCGTCCAGCTGCGCGGCCACACCACCGGGCACCTGCTCAGCGCCCTGGCCCAGGCCCACGCGGCCACCGGTGACCGCGCCTACGCGGACAAGGCCCGCGCGCTCGTCTCGGCGCTCGCCGAGTGCCAGCGGGCGGCACCGTCGGCCGGCTTCCACCGGGGCTACCTCTCCGCGTTCCCGGAGACGGTCTTCGACCAGCTGGAAGCCGGCGGGAAGCCGTGGGCGCCCTACTACACGCTGCACAAGATCATGGCCGGCCTGCTGGACCAGTACCGGCTGGCCGGTGACGCGCAGGCCCTGGACGTCCTGCTGGAGATGGCCGCCTGGGCCGAGGCCCGCACCGCGCCGCTGTCCCACGAGCGGATGCAGAGCGTGCTGAAGGTCGAGTTCGGCGGCATGAACGACGTCCTCACCCGGCTGTACCTGGTGACCGGCGACCCGGCGCACCTGCGCACCGCCCGGCGCTTCGACCACGACGAGCTGTACGCGCCGCTGGCCGCCGGCCGCGACGAACTCGCCGGCCGCCACGCCAACACGGAGATCGCCAAGGTGGTCGGCGCCGTGCCGGGCTACGAGGCCACCGGCGAACGACGCTACCTGGACATCGCCGACACCTTCTGGACCACCGTCGTACGCGACCACTCGTACGCCATCGGAGGCAACTCCGACAAGGAACTCTTCGGCCCTCCCGGCGAGATCGTCAGCCGGCTCTCGACGGTCACCTGCGAGAACTGCAACAGCTACAACATGCTCAAGCTCGGCCGCCACCTCTTCCGCCACCGCCCCGAGCGCGCCGACTACCTGGACCACTACGAGTGGACCCTCTACAACCAGATGCTCGCCGAGCAGGACCCCGACTCCGAGCACGGCTTCGTCACCTACTACACGGGGCTGTGGGCGGGCTCGCGGCGGGAGCCCAAGGGCGGGCTGGGCGCCGCCCCCGGCAGCTACAGCGGGGACTACGACAACTTCTCCTGTGACCACGGCACCGGCCTGGAGACGCACACCAAGTTCGCCGACACCATCTACTTCCGCTCCCGCGGCACCCGCCGGCCCGAGCTGTACGTCAACCTGTTCATCCCCTCCGAAGTGCGCTGGGAGCAGACGGGTGTGACGCTTCGTCAGGAGACGGAGTACCCCGCGGGCGACCGCACCCGCCTCACCGTCACCGCCGGACAGGCGCGCTTCACCCTGCGGATCCGCGTCCCCGCCTGGGTCGCCGACGCCGACGGGCGGCGGGCCGTGCTGAAGGTCAACGGCCGGACCGCCGGGACGCGGCCCGCGGCGGGCGGCTACGCCGCCGTCACCCGCCACTGGCGCACCGGGGACACCGTGGAACTCGTCCTGCCGCGCGTCCCCGTCTGGCGCCCGGCGCCCGACAACCCGCAGGTGGCATCGTTGTCCTACGGTCCGCTGGTGCTGGCCGGCGCATACGGCGACACCGGCCTCGCGACCCTCCCCGTCATCCGCCCCGACACCCTGCGCCGCACCCCCGGCGAGAAGACCGCGTTCACTGCGGTCGCGGACGGCGGCCGCGTCGCCCTGCGCCCCTTCCACGAGGTCCACCACCAGAACTACAACGTGTACTGGGCGGTCACACCGCGCCGCACACCCTCGCGGGACGTCGCCCACTACCCCCTCGACGAGGGCGGCGGCACCTCGGCCGCGGACCGCACCGGGACCTTCGCCGACGCCGCCCTCGCCGGCGGCGCCGCCTGGAGCTACGAAGACGGCGTGCCCGCGGTGACCCTCGACGGGCGCGACGGCCACGTCGCGCTGCCCGCCGGACTGCCCGGCGGCCTCGACGAGCTGACCGTGGCGGTACGCGTCCGGGTGGACGCCCTCGCGCCCTCCGCGCGCGTCTTCGACCTCGGCTACCACAAGGACACCTACCTCTTCCTCGCCGCGACCACGGGCGCAGGCCGCGCCCGCGCGGCCCTGAAGATCTCCGGCATGGAGCGGGAGGACGTCGTCGACGCCACCGGCCCGCTGCCGACCGGCCGGTGGGTCCACGTGGCACTCACCCTCGGCGGCGGCACCGGAGTGCTCTACGTCGACGGAGCCGAAGCGGGCCGCAACCCGGCCATGGTGGCCAGCCCCCTCCTCCTCGGCCGCACCAGCCGCAACTTCCTCGGCCGCTCGCAGAACAGCACCCACCCCTGCCTGCGCGGGGCCGTCCGCGACTTCCGGCTGCGCAACCGGGCCCTGACCGCCGACGAGGTGCGCCGCCTCGCCCAGGGCTGAGCGGCACCCCGCGCCCACGGTCCCGCCCGCCCCCATCACCCACTCCAGGAGCTCCGCCATGTCCGAAGACGTGCCCCCCGAACGCCCCGACGGCCCCGACGGCGCCCTCTCCAGACGCCGGTTCGTGACCGCCGCGGGCGCCACCGGCGCCCTGGTCGCCGTCGGCCTCCCCGAGGCCGCCTCCGCCGCGTCCGCCGCCTCCGCCGACGGAGCGGCGAAGACCGCCGCGGGACCCGGCCGGGACGCCTTCTCGCCCCGGCGCTTCGCCGACCCGCGCCGCGACAGCCGCCCCACCGTCTACTGGTACTGGAACGGCCCCGTCACCCCCGACCTCGTGGACCGCCAGATGGCGGACCTCCGGGACAAGGGCATGTACGAGGTCGTCCTCTTCTCCTTCGACAACGCCGAGATGAGCCCGGTGTTCTTCACCGAGGAGTGGTTCGACATCGTGGGCCACGTCCTGCGCACCGCCGAACGCACCGGCATGCGCGTGTGGCTGTTCAACGACGACCACTTCCCCAGCGGACGTGCGGGGGAGTTCATCGTCAAGGGCGGACAGGTCGGCGACCGCACCTACGCCCCCCGGCCCGACCTGCGCCTGAAGGCACTGGCCCGCTCCACCACCGTGGTGCGCGGCCCGGCCGCCGTCGACCTGCGCCGCAGCACCGGAGTCGGGGTCGAGGCGGGGCGCCTGGTGGCCGACGCCGCCGTGCTCCACGGCGCCACCGTCCTGCGCGACAGCGCCGGCTGGACCGACTACACCGTCACCGGCAGCGCCAAGGCCGAGCACGGCGCGGCCGGTCTCGTCGTCCGCGGCTCGGCCGACGGACGCTCCGGGTACGCCGTCACCTTCGACCAGACCGGCGTGACCACCGTCCACCGGCTGGCCCCCGGCACGGAACCCGCCGAGCTGCTGCGCAGCACCCGCACCGACGGCTTCAACAAGACCAAGTTCCACACCCTGCGGGTCACCGTCCGCGCCGACACGGTGTCCGTCACCCTCGACGGCCGGGACAAGGGCACAGTCCGGGACTCCGCCCACGCCACGGGCGGCGCCGGCGTGCGTGCCGTCGACGACCAGCGCGCCCTCTGGGAGAACCTCACCGTCGAGGGCGCCGACGGCACCGTCCTGTACGACGCGGCCTTCGACGACCCCGCCGCCGCCCGGGACTTCCCCGAGAAGGAGCTGCCGGCCGGGGAGTTCACGGTCGCCGCCGCGGCCGCACGCCCCGTGGGCGCGGCCGACGTCACCGACCTCACCGGCCGGCTGACCGGCGACCACACCTGGCAGGTGCCGGCGGGGGAGTGGCAGGTGGACCTCTTCGGCGGGGTCCTCCTCGTCGACGACTCCCAGGGATACAGCCGCAGTTACGTCGACCTGCTCGACGACGAACCGGTCGAGCTGTTCCTCGACATCGTCCCCGCCGAGTACCACCGCCGCTTCGGACGGTACTTCGGCACCGTCGTCCCCGGCTTCTGGGACGACGAGCCCTTCTTCGCCTCCGCCGAGGCCCACTTCAAGCGCCTGCCGTGGTCGCCCTCCCTCGAAGGGGCCCTGCGCGCCGTCGGCGTCACCCCCGGCGCCGCCTACGCCGCCGCCTTCGACGACCTCGGCCGCACGGGCCGCACCGTCCGCGGCCGTTACTGGCAGGCCGTCTCCGACCGCTTCGCCAAGGCCTTCGAGAAGCAGGCCCGGCTGTACGACGAGTGGGGCGTCGCCCTCATCACCAATCCGCTCTACGACGAGACCGCCCCCGCCAAGCGCATCGTCACCACCGGCGACCTGCACAAGGTCCACCAGTGGGCGCAGGTGCCCGGCGGCGACATCATCACCGCCGAGTACCAGCCAGGCGAGCCCACCATGATCCCCCGCAACCCGGTCTCCGTCGCCCACCAGATGGGCCGCGAACGGGCCCTGCTGGAGATGTTCGGCAACATGGGCTGGCAGGTCACCCCCGCCTTCGTGCGCGCGACCGTGGGCGCGCAGGCGGCCCGCGGCGTCAACCTGACGGTGCTGCACGCGCTGTGGACCGACGAGACCCGCGTGTACTTCCCGCCGCCGTTCGGCCCGCGCGCACCCTGGTGGTGGGCGATGCGCCCGCTCGCCGAGTGGATCGGACGGCTCATGGAGGCCGGCCGCGGCACCTCCGCCGCCCGCACCGCGCTGCTGCAACCGCAGCGCGCCGCCGAGCAGGTGACCGGCACCGACCGGCAGGGCGAGGTCGACGGCCCGCTCGCCGACGCCGCCTACGCCCTGGAACGCTCCCAGGTCGACTTCGACCTGCTGCACGAGGGCGCCCTCACCGGCGACCCGGCCCTGCGGGCCCACGCCGACGTCCGGGGAGGCCGGCTCGTGGTCGGCCACGCCGCCTACGACCTGGTGGTCGTCCCCGGGACGCCGACCCTGGCCGCGGACGGACTGCGGGTGCTGCGCGCGTTCGTCCGCGCGGGCGGCACCGTGATCGCGGTGGGCGCCCTGGACACCGACGAGGCCGACGGCAGCGACCGCACCCTCGCCCACGGCCTGCGCGACCTCTTCGGCGACCGCGTTCCCGGCAGCCGGACCCTCGGGCGCGGCCGCGCCGTACGCGTCGCGGACACCGGCGCGCTGGGCGCCGCCGTGACCGGCGCCGGGGCGGCCGCCGCCGTCCTCGACCCGCCCCGGGACGCCGTCCGGGTGCTGCGGGTACGGCAGGGCGCGGATACCGTCTTCCTGATCAACAACGAGAGCGGCGAACGGGTCCGGACCGTCGCCGCCCTGCCCGCCGCCGGCGTGCCCCGGATCTGGGACCCGGAGACCGGCACCGGCGGCCCGGCACCGCTGTACCGGAGCACCAAGGACGGCGTACGGCTCCCACTGGACCTGGAGCCGTACCGGAGCCTGGTCGTCGTGGTGAGCCCCGGCGTCCGGCACGAGCCCCACCTCACGGACTCGCCCCTGCCGGTCCTGGCCGTGGAACGCCGTGGAACGGTGCTCAGGGCCACCGTGGAGGCCGCCGAGCCCGGCACCCACACCCTCACCGGCACCGACGGCGGCCACCCGTACCGGGGCACCGTACACGTCGACGACCCGCTCGAACCGGTCCCGGTGACCGGCGACTGGACGTTCGCCTTCGCCCGCGACGGCGCCACCCCCGTCACCGCGCCGCTGGGCAGCTGGACCGCGCACGACCCGCTGTTCTCCGGCAGCGGCACCTACACCACCACCGTCGACGTCGACGCCGGCCGGCTGCGCGGACGCCGCGTCCTGCTGGACCTCGGGGACGTGCGCGACGTCGCGGAGGTCACCGTCAACGGCACCGCGCTGCCGCCGCTGCTGTGGGCGCCGTTCGTCGCCGATGTCACCGGGCGGCTGCGCCCCGGCCGCAACACCCTGAGCGTGCGCGTCTCCAACACGCTGTCCAACGAGCGCAAGAAGCCGCTGCCGTCCGGCCTGCTCGGCCCCGTGACCCTGCGGTTCCGGCACCGCGTCACGGCCGAACTGCGCCGCGTCTGAATCCCGTTCCGGCACCTCGACGGTCCCGCGCGCCGACACCGCACGGTCCCCGGTCCGCGCGGCCGGGCAGGCCCTCCGGCCGCGGGACCGTAAGGAACCCCGCTCCCGGGGCCGCGAAGACATCCGGTTCCGGGGCCGTGAAGACGTCTGGTTCCGAGGCCGCGAGAACACCTGGTCCCGGGACCGCGAAAAACCGCGGTCCCGGAACCGGGCGGTGATCCCCGTCCCCGTCCCCGATCCGTCCCACCCACACCCGGCAGGAAGCCACATGCCCACATCGCACCCGCACCGCAGACCCGGGTGGTCCGCCGCCTTGGCCGCGGCCACCGCCTTCGCGACCGTGCTGGCCGGCGCGGTCACCGCCGACGCCGCCACCGGCGACGTCTCCCCGGCCCGGCTGCGCACCCAGCACCTCACCCAGGCCCTCGGCATCGACGACACCACCCCCGAACTCAGCTGGGAGATCGACGCCGGACACCCCGGCGCCCGGCAGTCCGCCTACCGGGTGCAGGCCGCCACCTCACCCCGGCTGCTCGACTCCTCCCGCCCCGACCTGTGGGATTCCGGCCGCGTCGACTCGGCCGTGCCCACCACCACGTACGACGGGAAGGAACTGGGGTCCCGCACCCGCGTCTACTGGCGCGTCATGCTCTGGTCCGGGCCCGGACACAGGCACGGCGGCTGGAGCCGCACCGCCGTCTTCGAGACCGGCCTGACGAAGCGCTCGGACTGGGGAGCCGACTGGATCACCCACCCCGACTGGCGGCTGAGCGGGCGCACGGCCGAACCCGTCGTCGTGAAGCTCCCCAGGACCACCGCCCGCTACGTCCGCCTGGACGTCACCCGGCTCGGCCTGCCGCTCGCCGAGTCCTTCCCCGACCGCACCTGGCGGCTCCAGCTCGGCGAGATCGACCTCCGCGACTCCACCACCTCCGCCACCGGCCTCGCCCGCGGCGCCGCGGTCACCGCGTCCGAGAGCGACACGCTGCGCAAGACCTGGGAACCCGCGCTGGCGGTGGACGGCCTGCCCAACAGCGCCCTGCAGACCGCGGCCGGCTACGCGAGCGCCCCGCACACCGGCCCGGACGTCTCCGCCGCCCCGGTCACCCTCACGCTCGACCTGAAGTCGGTGAAGACCTTCGACGAACTGGCGCTGTACCCGCGCGCCGACGTCCTCACCGACGACGGACGCGTCCCCAACTTCCCAGTCGACTACGCCGTCTCCTCCGCCGACGGCGCGTCCGGCCCGTTCACCGAGCTCACCCGGGTCACCGGCCAGCGGCCGCCCGCCCCGTACCTGCCGGCCGGACTGCCGCTGCTCGCCGACGACTTCACCCTCCCCAAGGCGGTGCGCAGCGCCCGCCTCTACATCGCCGGCCTCGGCGTCTACGACGCCACCATCAACGGCGAACCGGTGGGCGACGCGGTCCTCGAACCGGCCAACACCGACTACGCCGAGCGCGTCCAGTACGCCACCTACGACGTCACCGAGCGCCTGCGGACCGGCGCCAACACCATCGGCGTGGCCCTGGGCAACGGCATGTCCAACGTGGTCAGCACCGCCGACCGCTACCGCAAGCTCTACGGCAACCTGTCCGACCCCAAGCTGATCGCCCGGCTGGAGGTCACCCTGGCCGACGGCCGGGTCCGCACCCTCACCAGCGGGGACGACTGGCGCACCACCCTCGGGCCCACCACCTCCTCGAACTGGTACGGCGGCGAGGACTACGACGCCCGCCGGGAGATCCCCCGCTGGGACGAGCCCGCCGGCGACCACTCCGACTGGCGGCGGGCGGCCGTGGTGGCGGGCCCCGGCACCGCCGAACGGCCCGCCGCGCTCAGCGCCCGCGAGACGGAGCCCATCCGGATCGTCGAGACCCTCGAGGGCCGCGAGGTGGACGGCGCCGAGGGCAGCCGCGTCTTCGACCTCGGCCGCAACATCGCCGGCTGGCCGGAGATCACCGTGAACGCCCCCGAGGGCACCGAGATCCGGGTCCACCCGGCGGAGAGCCTGAAGGACGGCCGCGCCTTCCAGTCCCTCAGCAACGTCGGCGCCCCCCTGTGGGACTCCTACACCGCCCGGGGCCGCGGCGACGAGACCTGGCACCCGCGCTTCAGCTACCACGGCTTCCGCTACCTCGACCTGAGGGGCGTGCCCGAGGGCGCGACGGTGAGCGTGCGCGGGCACGTCCTGCGCACCGACAACACCTCCGCCGGTGACTTCACCAGCTCCGACCCGCTGATCAACGACATCCACGCGCTGATCCGCCGCTCCATCGAGGGCAACATGATGAGCGTCCTCACCGACTGCCCGAGCCGCGAGAAGCTGGGCTGGCTGGAACAGAACCAGCTGGTCTTCCCGGCGCTCGCCGGCAACTACGACATGCGGGCGTATCTGCGCAAGATCGTCCGGGACATGGCGGACGCGCAGACCACCGAGGGGCTGATCCCGAGCACGGTCCCGGAGTACACCAGCCTGCCCGGCGGCTACCGCAACGACTCCAACTGGGGCGGCGCCTTCGTCCTCGTCCCCTGGCAGCTCTACACCACCTACGGCGACGAGGAGACCCTGCGGACGTACTACCCGCGCATGCGGCAGTACGCGGCCTTCCTGGAGACCCAGGTCAAGGACGGCATCCTCGACTACGGCCTCGGCGACTGGTTCACGCCCGACCGGACCTTCCCGCGCGCCGTGGCCGGCACCTACGGCTACTGGCGGGTCGCCGACGCCCTCGGCCGCATCGCCGGCGTCCTCGGCGACGAGGCGGCCGCGGACGAGTACCGCGCCAAGGCCGACGCGAGCGCGAAGGCCCTGTCCGCGAAGTACTACGACGCCACCACCGGCACCTTCGGCGGCGGCGGTCACGGCGCCGAGGCGCTCGCCCTGGACATGGGCGCCCACCCGGCGGGGGAGCGGGACCGCCTGCTCACCCACTTCACCACCGCGGTCGAGGAGGCGGGCCACCACCTGATCCTGGGCGAGATCTCCCTGCCCGCCGCCTTCCGGGTCCTCAGCGGGGCGGGGCGCGACGACATCGTGCACGCCATCGCCACGCAGACCACCAGCCCCAGCTACGGCTACCAGGTACGCGCCGGCAACACCACCCTCGGCGAGTCCTGGGACGGCGGCCCCGGCCAGTCGCAGAACCACTTCATGCTCGGCGCCATCGACTCCTGGTTCACCACCCGGGTCGCCGGCATCTCCCAGACCGCCGACTCGGTCGGTTACGTCGAACTGCTGATCGACCCGGCCGTCGAGGGCGACATGACCTCGGCGTCGGGCTCCTACCGGACGCCGTACGGCATCGCCCGCAGCGACTGGGAGCGGACGGACGGCCGCTTCCGGCTGACCGTGGACGTCCCCGCCGGCAGCACCGCCGAGGTGCACGTCCCCGCGGCCGGCGGACGGGCCGGGGCACCGAAGGGAGCGCGCCTGCTGCGCACGTCCGGGGAGGAGGCCGTGTACCAGGTGGGTTCGGGGCACTGGACCTTCCGCTCGGCCCCGCCGCGGTCCTGAGCGACGGCTCCTCCCGCCGGGCGGCGACGACAGCGCGTCGCAGCCGCCCGGCGGTTCGGCTGAACGGGCGGACCGCCGCGCACGTTGAAGAAGGGCGGACGGCCTCACGCGCGTGACCCCGGCGCCGGCCCTCCACGTTCCGCCGGCCGACGCGAGGAGTGCACGATGACGAGCACCGCCCGCCTGAGCGGCCGGCCGGCCGGTCACCAACCGCTCGTGCTGGGCCTGTTCCGCATCGTCCTCGGCCTGCTGTTCACCGGCGAGGGCGTCGCCGCGGTCTTCTCCGGGCCGGGCGCCCTGTCCCTGACGGGCCTGCTCCGCCCCGGCGGCACCACCCCCGACCCGCCCGGGGACACGGCGCCGGAACCCGCGTCGAGGCAGTCGCGTGACCCGGCCGGACCGGCGTGACCGAGGCGGACGACCACGTACCCCGTCCGGGGCAAGGAGAGGACCGCCGGCGTGCCACCGCGCGGTGGCACGGTGTAACAGTTCTTTATGATCTGCAGACGAAACACCCCAAAGGGTTCGGTACGCAGCGCGCACACGAGTCGGATCGGGACCGCCGTGGTCGTCATGACCGCCGCGATCGCCCTCGGTACGACCGCCGAGGCGACGGCGTCCCCGTCGGCTCGCCGGGCGACCGACTGGGACGCCATCGCCGCGTGCGAGTCCAGTGGTGACTGGCAGGCGAACACCGGCAACGGCCACTACGGCGGCCTGCAGTTCGCGCAGTCGAGCTGGGTCGCGGCCGGCGGACTCCAGTACGCCCCGCGTGCGGACCTGGCGACCCGTGAGGAACAGATCGCCGTGGCCAGACGCCTGGCCCGGCTCCAGGGAATGTCGGCCTGGTCCTGCGCCTGACCCCCCGCCCCGCGGCGGGGGCGACGGCCGGGCCGGGGACGTCCCCCGCCGCGTGACGTCTCCCGCATGGAACACCCGGCTCATCTACAGTCCGCGCCGGGCACCCGCCGCCGGGCCCGTGACCCCGGCATCGTCATCGGACGCGCCGCCCCCGGGCCCTTGAACGCGATCACCGACGTGCCGGGCGTCCGCGTCGGCCGCACCACCGTCCGTCGACTCCCCGGCGTGCACAGCGGGGGCACCCCGCCACCCGCGTGGGCCCGGCCGCCTCACCGGTCCCGTCAGTCACGGGGACTGATGAGGAGCAGCGCGATGTCGTCGCCCGGAGTGGGGGCGTGGCGGATGAGGGTGTCGGCCATGGCGTCGAGGTCGGTCGGGTCCGCGCGTTCGAGGAGCCCGGCGAGGGCCGCGGTGGCGTCGTCGAGGTCCACTCCGGGAGCCTCGACGAGCCCGTCGGTGTAGAGGGCGAGCACACAGCCGGGCGGCAGGGGGATCTCCAGGGCCGGGTAGCGGGAGTCCGGCTCGATGCCGAGGAGGAGACCGGGCGGGACCGGGACGAGTTCGGTGTGTCCGTCGGCGTGACGGAGCAGGGGCGGTGGGTGGCCGGCGGTGGCCACGCACGCGCGGTGGGTGGACAGGCCGAGGTGGACGTAGAGGCAGCTGGTGAACAGGCCCGGCTCGAGGTCGGTGAGCAGGCGGTTGGTGCGGGCCAGGACCTGATCGGGGGCCGAGCCCACGGTGGCGTGGGAGTGGACGGCGGTGCGGACCTGCCCCATGAGCGCCGCGGCGTCCACGTTGTGGCCCTGCACGTCACCGATGGCGGCGCCGACGGTGTGTTCGTCGAGGCGGATGAGGTCGTAGAAGTCACCGCCGATCCCCAGGCCCCGGGCTGCCGGGAGGTAGCGTGCGGCGACCTTCAGGCCGGGGACGTGGGGCAGGGTGTGCGGCAGCAGGGCGGACTGCAGGCGGTGGGCGAGGTCGTGTTTGGTGTCGTAGAGGCGGGCGCGGTCCAGGGCCTGGCCGACCAGGCCGGCCAGGGAGGTGAGCACGGCGCGTTCGCCGGGCGGGAAGACGCGGGGCCTCCGGTAGGCGAGGAGGATGGAGCCGATGGGGCGGCCGGAGGCGATCATCGGCAGGAAGGCCCATGCCCCCATCCCGTCCTCGTGCACGGTCGCCGGGTAGGCGCGGTGGAGTTCGGTGAACGTCGTGAAGAAGCTCGGGACGCCGGAGGCCAGGACCTTGGTGGCGGGAATGTCCAGGCTCAGGGGGACGGCGTCGAAGCGGTCTATGACCTCGGCGCGGTAGCCGCGGTAACCGAGGATCTTCAGACGGCCGTCCTCGGAGGTCATCAGCACCATGCCCTGTGCGCCGAGGGCGGGCATGAACTGGTCGGCGGTCTGGTCGACCACGTCCCGCACGCCGACGGCCTCGGTCAGGGTGGCGGCCAGGTGCATCAGGTGGTACAGCAGGGTGGCGCGGCTGGGACCCGCGGTCGGCACGGGGGGCGACGCGGGAGCCCCCTCGGACGGGTCGGTGCCGGTGATGCGGACGCTGATGCCGGAGGGGTCCGGATACAGCTCGAAGGACAACCCCACGTCCGGGGGGCGCAGGACGGTGAACGCCTGCGGCTGACGGCTGACCAGCGCGGCCCGGTAGCGGTCCTCGACCTGGGGGACGTCCATCCACGGCAGCGCCTCCCACGGCAGGGCGCCCACCAGCTCGTCCGGATCGCGGCCGAGCAGGTCGGCGGCGGCGGGTGTGACGAAGGTGAAGCGGCCGTTCATGTCCAGCGCGCAGGACCCGCCGGGCAGACGGTCGATGAACGCCGTGTGCGCGACCGCCTCGTCGGGCGGGACGGTGCGCCCGGCCGGCTGCGGCACGGTCCGCGGCCGGCCGGCGGGCAGCAGCGGGTCGCCGCGGTCCACGGCCTGCTGGAGGAGACCGCCCAGGTGGTGGCAGCCCGACTCGATGGCATCGCGCTCGGCGCGGCTCAGCCGCGGCGGACGGTTCCCGGGCCACAGCAGCACCAGCCCGCCCCGGACCCCGTCGCCCGAAGTGACGGGGGCGGCCGACAGCGCGAAGTCGTACGGCAGCACGAGGGCCGGCCGCGGGTACCGGCGCGCCATCTCCTCCTGCCCGCAGATCCACACCAGGCGCCGCTCACGCACGGCGTCCGCCACCGGCATCGGGTCGGTCAGCGAGACCCGCCGCCACGGAGTCGTGAACTCGTGCGGGGCCCCCGCCACCATCACCAGCCACAGGGCGTCCTCGCCCGGCGACAGCACGTACAGCAGTCCGCCGTACGCGCCGCTCTCACGCACCACGGCAGCCATCGCGATTTCCATCAGCCGCCCACCCGGACCCCGCCGGCCTCCCCGTCGGCTGCCGGTGCGCCGCATGCGCGGTACCGGCTGCCGCGCACCACCGGCCCCGGCAAGGGTGCGTCACACCGGCCGCACCGAACATCGCCCATATACGGACAGTACGCCCAATGTGTCGCAAGGGCATCCAGATGCGGGAGCGGCGCGCGACGTGACCACCGGGACAGGAGCCCGTCGACGACGCGGCGAGTGCGTTCCGGAGGGGCCGGCGCCCCGCCTCACCCACGCGGTCGGGCCCACCGCGACCCGTCCGTACGGCGGACCCGCGGCCGCCGGGCGGCTCAGCGCGGGGGCACCCCGTGCCCGGAGAGCGTACCGACCGACAGGCCCGCCTCCCGGCAGCCGTTCACGATGCCGGGCAGGGCACCCAGCGCGGCCCGCCAGCAGTCCGGGGCCGACATCCGGTCCGAGTCGTGCAGGAGGACGGTGCCGCCCCCGCGCAGCCCGGCCGCGACGGCCGAACGCACCGACGCCGAGGTGGCCCCGGCCGTCCAGTCCCTGCCCCAGGCGGTCCACAGCACCGGCCGCAGGCCCGCCGTACGGGCGGCCGCCCAGCGCCCGGAGGTGAGGATGCCGTAGGGCGGGCGGTACCAGAGGGGGCGCCGGCCCGTCAGTTCCCGCACCGCGCCGGCCGCCCGCAGCAGGGCACGCGCCTCGTCCGCCGGGGCCGGCAGCCAGGGACGGTCGTGGCTCCAGCCGTGCACGGCCAGTTCGTGCCCGCGGCGGACGGTCTCGCGCACCACGGAGGGATGCCGTACGGCGGAGTCGCCCAGCACGAAGAAGGTCGCCCGGACCCCGAGTTCCTCCAGCGCGTCGAGGAAGCGCGGGGTGGACCCGGGGTCGGGCCCGTCGTCGAAGGTCAGGGCGACATGGGCGGGGTGCCCGGCCCCGGCGAGGCGCGGGAGACGACGGCGCACCACGGGCAGCCAGGTCGCGGCCGGGGCGATGTGCGCCGCGGCGACGGCGGCGACGGGAGCCAGCGCCACGGCCGCGCGCCGGGCGGGGGAGTGGGCGGGAGACGTGGACATCGGCTTCCGGCTCCTTTCCGTACGAGGCGGCCGCGGCGGCTACGACACCGGCCGGGGCACGTCGTCGCCCGGGTTCCGCGACGCCGCGTCCCAGTGCCCGGAGACCGACGGGGCGCGGGCCAGCCCCGCCGTCCCCGCCCCCATGAGCGCCACGCCGATCGCCGCGGGCACCACCCGCACACCGAGCGTGATCTGCTCCGCGAACAGCGCCCACCCCAGCGCCACGCTCGTCAGCGCGTCACCGAGGGTCAGGGCGGGCTGGGACGCCGCCAGCGTCCCGGCCCGGAACGCGCTCTGGAGCAACAGGAAGGCGACGGCTCCGGCGGCGGCGGTGGCGTACACGGGCCACGTCCCCAGCACGGCGCCCACCCCGTCCGGGATCCTGCCGGTCACCTCCTTGAGCAGCGCCGCCGTCAGGGAGAACGACACGGCGGACGCCAGCCCCAGCAGCCCCGCGCGCGGTGCGCCCCGCACCGCGCGGGCCGTCACCACCAGCGTCACCACGGCACCCAGTACCGCCCCCGCGGCCACGGTCCACCGCTCCGCGGAGGCCGTGGACCGGCCGGCGGCCGGAGCGACCGAGGTCAGGAACGCCGCCAGCCCGGCGGCCAGGGCGACGAACGCCAGCCAGGTCCTGCGGTCCGGACGACGGTGGAAGACCACGCTGCCGACGACGAGGGTGAACAACAGCTCGGCGGCCATCAGCGGCTGGACCAGCGCGAGACTGCCCACGCCCAGGGCCGCCGCCTGCAGGACGGTCGACAGCGCCAGCATCCCGGCCCCCGCGACCCAGTAGCGCCGCCGCAGCACCCGCCCGAGCCAGCGGACGGCCTGGCGCACGCCCGCGCCGCCCTCCGGCTCGTCCGCCGCGGCCCGCCGCTGCAGTACCGAGGCCGCGGCATTGGACAGTGCCGCCAGCAGGGCCAGGACGACGACCAGCACGACGCGACGCCGTTCAGCCGGACACGGCGGCGAGCCGCCGGTACGGGCCCGGCGCCGCGTCGGCCGGACCGGTGGGGGAAACGTGGGACATGGGCCTGCACCTCGGCTGCGGGGGCGAACGCCCGGGAGACCGCCGTCCGCGGCCGCCCCCGGCGTCCGGCGGGGAGGGAGACCCCGGAGTATCCCCGGTCCGGCCGCCGAAACGCGGGAAAGCGTGTTTCACCGGCGCGGTGGAAGGAGACACACCACCCCGTGCACTCACCGTCTCCGCGGCCCCGCCGGAACGCGCCGGCGGACGGCGGGCCGCGACTGCTGATCGTCAGCGCGAGCATGGGGGCCGGCCACGACACGGTGGCCCGCGAACTCGCTCGCCGCGCCCGGGAACAGGGCCACGACGCGCAGGTCGTGGACCTCCTGCGGCTGCTCCCGTACGGTCTCGGGGCCGGGCTGCGCCTCTTCTACCAGGCGTCGGTGCGGCACTTCCCCTGGGTGTACGCGGGCCTCTACCGCGCGCTGCTGCGCCCCGGCCCGCGGCACCGCCCCAGCGGCATCCCCCTCGCCCGGCTGGCGGGCCGCCGCCTGACGGAACTCGCGGAGCGCACGGGCGCCGGCGTGGTGGTCCCCGTCTTCCACCTGGCCGCCCAGCTGACCGGTCATCTGAGGGCCCGCGGGCGGCTGCGGTCCCCGAGCGCCGTCTTCATGACCGACTTCGCCGTCCACCGGCAGTGGCTCCATCCCGGCAACGACCTGTACCTCTGCCTCACCGACGACGCCGCGCGGGACGTGGGCCGGCGCGTCGCGGTGCCCGTCGAGGCGACCGGACCGGTCGTGGCACCGGGCTTCTTCGCGCCGGCCGCCGGAGCGGCGGAATGGCGGCGGCGCTTCGAGCGGTGCGCCCCCGGACGCCCGCCCGTCGTACTGTCCGCCGGCGCCTGGGGCGCGGCCTCGGAACTGGACCGGACCGCCCGGCTGCTCGCCGCCGAGGGTTTCCTCCCGATCGTGCTGTGCGGCCGCAACGAACGCCTGCGGGCCCGCCTGGCGGGGTTGCCGGGCACGCTCGTACCGGACTGGGTCACCGACATGCCCGGCCTGCTGCGCGCTGCCCGTGTCCTGGTCGACAACGCCGCCGGCCAGACCGCCGTACAGGCCCTGGCCGCCGGGCTGCCCGTGGTGGGCTACCGTCCGCTGCCCGGCCACGGCGCGGAGGGCGTGCGCCGGATGGCGGCGCTCGGCGTCTCGGAGATCGCCGTGGACGCCGCCGCGCTGCTGTGCGCGCTGCGGCGGCTGTCGGCGGACGGCGCCCACCGGGACCGCCGGATCGCCCGCGGGCGGGAGCTGTTCCGGGAGGACGTACTGGCCCGGGTGGCCGTACTCGCCCGCATGCCGCCCGTGTGATCCGGCGGATCCAATCGGAAGGCACCTTCGCGGCCGCCGCGGGAGCGGCTGCCCGTCGGGGCGTCCGCGGGGACGGTGCCGTCCCCGGCGACGCCCCGGGTCCGCCGCACGGGCGCCGGGCCGGAGGGCCGTCGTGCCGTCCCCGGCGACGGCTCTCGCCGGGGGCGTCGCCGAGTACGGTCCGTACGGCCGCGGCGACCGGCCCCGCCCCCGCGCGGGGAGGACGATCCGCCCGCGCGTCGCCTCCGTCAGCCGTCGCCGGCCGGTTCCGTCCCGGGCGGCGGGGGCAGGCCCGCGGTGAACCGGTGCCCGTGGTGGTGGAGGAGCCAGCGGCCGAACAGGGCGCCGCCGAAGATGACGAACCCCACGCCGATGAGCCAGGACTCGACGATGAGGACGACACCGACGGTGCCGTAGCTGATCGCGTTGTCGATGATCAGCGGGGTGAAGACGAAGTAGGAGAAGCCCCGCAGGCCGATCAGGCCCGCCATGGTGGCGATCGCGCCCGGCAGCAGGTGCCACCAGCCGATCTGGCCGCCCAGCAGGAAGCGCTGCCCCCACCAGAAGAACAGCACGCCGGTCGCCAGCGAGAGGGTGATCCGTTCCGGCCCGTGCAGGGCGTCGCGGGTCAGCACCTCCTGGTAGAGGTACGCGGTCAGGACGCACAGCCAGGTCGCCTGGCGCCAGATGCGGTGCCACGGCCCCGGCCGCAGGTTCCACATCCGCTCGTAGCCGTTCTGGACGCTCCCGCCGAACGGGATGCCGAACGCGGCGAGCGCCAGCACACCCCACAGGCTGGTGGTGCCGATCACCTCGCGCGGCGGGCTGATGATCTCCGTGAGGACGCGCGCGGACCGGCCGGACAGCCCCATGCCGTCCGCCAGCCAGGCCGCGAAGCCGCCCCGCCCGAGCGGGTCGGCGGCGGCGATCACGATGAGCAGGGGCGCCAGCGTGACCAGCGCCAGCGTGGCGAAACCCATGGCCCTGTGCATCAGCTCGATGTCACGGCCGCGCCGCATCAGGGTGTGGGCGCCCAGCCACTCCCACCCGTGCCGGAGCGTGCGCAGGCCACGCCTCACGGTGCGCTCCTTCGCCGGCTCGTGTCCACGCACCTGTGCCGCCCGTCGGCAGGCGGGACACACCTGGGCGGGAAAGGTGCCCTCTCCTCGTGCGCGCGGCGGACGGGAGGGGGCCGCGCGGCCCGGCGGGGGAGCCCGGCGGCCGGCCGCGCCCCCGCGGGCCGCGGCACGGCCCCGGCACACGTCCGGCAGCGGGCGCCGAACGGGACGGGCCACCGCGCGTCTGCGGATCGCCCCCGGGCCGGGTGCCCACGACCGAGCCGGTGCCGGCTCACCGCACCGGCCGCGGCGCGCGGAGCCGGACCGGCCGGGCGCGGGCGATCCGCGGGGCCGGGCGCGCGGCAGGGCGCGGGGCATGCCGGGCCGGTGGACCGCACGGGACGTACCGGCCTCCCCGTGTCACGGCGGCCGCACGGGGCGTGCGCCGGCCGGGCCGCCCGGCCCGCGACCGGGGCCCGCGTTCCCCCGGCGGCCCCCGCGCACGGCTCGTCCGCCAGGAGCGCCTCCCGGAGCCGGTCGAAGCACCGCCGCAGGATGCGCGACACCTGCATCTGGGAGACGCCGACCGCGTCCGCGATCTGCTGCTGGGTGCGCTCCTGGTAGAAGCGCAGGTAGAGCACTCGGCGGTCGCGCTCCGGCAGCCGTTTCACCAGGGCGTCCAGGGACACGGTGTCGACCACCCGGCCGAGCGCCGGGTCCTCGGCGCCGACCGGACGGGCGAGCGGTCCCTCCCGGCCGTGCCCGGCGGGCTCGTCGAGGGAACGCGGACGGCATGCGCGCACCGCCCGCAGCGTGGACAGCACGCGGTCCTGTCCGAGCCCGGTGTGCTCGGCGATCTGCTCGGAGGTGGGCGAGTGGCCGCCGGGCCGCTGCTCGAGCTCCTCGACGGCCTGGAGGATCCGGCCGCTCGCCTCCTGCAGGGGCCGGGGCAGCCGTACGGTGGTCGTGCGGTCCCGCAGATGCCGCCGGAGCTCGCCGGTGACCTTGGGAAGCGCGTACGCCAGGAAGGCGTGGCCCCGGGCGGGGTCGTAGCCGTCGACGGCCTTGATCAGCCCCAGGGACGCGACCTGCACGAGATCGTCGGATTCCTCTCCCCGGTACCGGAAGCGGCGCGTGACCCGCCGGGCCATCGGCAGCAGCAGGCGGATCACGCGGTCCCGGAGGGCTGCCCGCCGCGGTCCCGGAGGGTGTTCCGAGAGCTCGCGCAGCAGCGCGTCGAGTTGCTCCGAGGAGGGTTCCGGTACGGCTGCGTCGCAGGTCCGGATCGCGTCGGCGGCTGAGGTGGACATGGGCTTCCGAGGGTGTCGGCCTGGTGGGACACGTACGGCGTGACGTCGCCGCGGCCGGCTTGTGCGGGGAGCGGTGGTCACGCCATTCTCGGAGTCACCCCGCGGCCGGGCCCCGAAACCCGGTCTGGGCCGCGCGCGGGAACCCCGTCCGTCCCACGGGTGAGGTCGGGCGCCGGCCGGTTGCGCACCGGACCGCTCCCGGTTCCGGCCGGTCTCCGGACCGCCGCGACGCGGCCCGTTCCGCGGGCGGGACCGCCGGCCCCGGACCTGCGGTCCCCGGACGCCTCCCGACCCCCGGCCCCTACCGCCTCGCCCCCGCTCCCAGGACCCTGCCCACCCTGTTCGGCGCGGAGCACCTGCGCGGCGGGATCTCCGGGTACGACGCCGCGGAGACCCTCGACGAGGACCCCGGACGCGTCACCGCGCTCGCACGCCTCACCGCGGCCTGCCTGTGCGCCCGGTCGGGGTGCGGCGCCCATGACCGGAGGGAGGTGTGCGAGGCGCTGACGGCCGGGCCCGCCCCGGTCGGCCGGGTCGGGTCCAGGCGGGGCCGGCCCCCGACGGGCGTGGGGAGCCCACTCTGGACAACCCCCGGGCGACCGGTCCTCAATGAGGGAGGCGGGGGGTGAGGCGGTGCGCGGTGGGAGAGGCCGGGGGAAGGCGACGCCCGCGACCGCTGAGGTCTGGACGAGCCCCGGGGCGCTCGCCGCCAACGCCGTCGGTGAGGTGACCGACGGGCAGCGGAGGTCGGTCGCCGGGCGCAGGGTACGGCCGCCGCTGCTGGCCTGGGCCGCCCTGCTGGGCACGGGAGCCGTGGTCGTCGGCTCCGGAGTGCTGGTGGCGGTCTCCCCGGACCCGAACTCCGGCCTGCCGGAAGGGCGGGTGGCCGGGCCGTTGGCGGTGATGGGGCTGATCGCCCTGCTCTTCGGCGTGCACACCGTGCCGTTCGCGCTGTTCGCCGGGCTGCCCCGGTGGAGGGCCCGGCGCCGCCACCGTCGTCGCGTCGAGGCCCTGAGGGAGTGCCGGGTCGTGGGCGCGCCGGGCGTGATCGGGACCGCCGGCGTGTCGGCGGACGGACGCGCCATCGTCGTACCGGACGGCGCCCCGCCGCTGCCGGCACCGGGAACCTACTGGCTGTACTGGCTCGAACCGGCCCACGACGACGGCGAGGCGCTGCTGTTGTCGGCCGAACCGGTCGACGCCCGGGAGGCCGCGGGCCGCCGTGCGCACGCCGCTTCCGCGCACGTCCTCCCCGCGCCGGACGCACCACCCGATCCGCCGCGTCGTGCGGGCTGATGCGCGCTCCCGCGCCGATGGCGGCTTCCCGCGGTCCGTCCGCTCGCACCCCGTCCCCGACGGGGTCGGACCCGGCACTTCCGTACGGGCCGCCGCCGCGGGTCGGTCCGAGGAACCGCCGGCGCCGGTGGCCTCGCCGCCGTCGCGCTGGTGGCCGCGGCGGGCGTCGCGGTCGAAGATCCCCGGGATCTCGCAGGGACCGCCCTCGACGCCGAGGGCGTGCGGAAGCATGGTGGGGAACTCGGCGGCCTGGTCGGTTCGGGGCGGACGGCTTCCGGACCGTCCCCCACGACCCGCCGGGACACGGCCGTCCCGAGCGGCCGGTGGGCCGTGGCGCATCGGTCGCCGCCCGGACCTACCCCCTGGGACACCTTGCGGCCCAGGGAAGTGCTTCCCCGGGCCGGGCGGATCCGAGATCATGGAGCATGCTTCCGGACGACTGGCGACTCACCGAAGACGTGGACGACTTCCTCGCTCGTGCCGGAGACTTCCTGCGCTCGCGGCCCGCCCTGCACAACACGCCGTTGACGGACATCGAGAAACTGCGGACACGCGGGGCGGACGCACGCGGTGCCGGAACCACCGTCTTCGGCCGACTGGAGTCGGGAGGCGAGGTCCGCGCGGTCTTCTATCGCACTCCGCGCGGCCGCCTGGGCCTCACGCCCCTGTCCGCCGAGCGGACCGACGCCCTCGCCGCCCACCTGGCCGGCCTCGGCCACTCGCCCTCCGACGTCATCGCGGACCGCGCCACCGCCGGCGCCTTCGCCGAGTCATGGCAGCGGCACACGGGTGCGGTACCGGTCCCCTTCTGGCGCACTCACCTCTACCGTCTCGGCACGCTCACCCCACCGCAGCCGTGCCCGGAGGGCCGGGGGCGCCTCGTGGGCGGAAAGGACCGTGAGCAAGTCGTGCGGTGGTGCCGCGAGTTCTGCGTCGATGTCGGGGAGCAGTCCTCCATCGACCTGATCGACGCCGGCTCCTGGGACGACTCGCGCTTCGGCGACAGGCACTTCACGTTCTGGGAGACCCCGGACGGCACCTCCGTCTCCATGGCGGCCGCCACCTCGATCGTCGGCGGCATGGTCCGGGTGGACCCCGTCTACACCCCGGCCCGTCTCCGGGGCCGCGGCTACGCGGGCGCCGTGACGGCCGAGGTGAGCCGTGCCGCGCTGGCCGCGGGCGCGACGGACGTCGTCCTCTTCACGGACCCGGCCGACCCCACCAGCAACGCCCTCTACCAGCGCATCGGATACGTCCACGTCGCCGACTTCGCCGGGTACAGGTTTTCCTACGGCGCACCGTAAGGCGGTGAGGGGACCTTGGTCCTCTCCCACGCTCCGGTCCGGGCCCGGGGCGGGTGGACCGATCCGGCCGCCCCGAGCGGGTTCCGCCGTCAGGATGCCGTGTCCGGGTTGCTCCCGCGGCGCAGCGCACGGGCGCACCAGCCGATGATCACGGCGTTGATCAGTGTTCCGAGGACGATGGAGATCAGGAACGTCGTGTCGCCTTCGGGCAGGACGAGCAGCAGCACGAGGCCGGCCGGGAGGCTGGCGAAGATCGGGACGACCATGGCCATGGATCCCTCGGAAGCGGCGACGAGCGCCCATCCGAGCAGCAGTGCGCAGCCCGTCAGGTAGACACGGGCGGCGACGGTGCCGAGGGCGCGGCGCACACCGCGCAGGACGAAGAGACCTGGACCGGTCATGGGGACGGACTCCTGGATCGTGGTGGCCGACGGGCCGTCAGGCGGGGGAGTGGGGCGGGTTCGGGTGGGCGAGACCGAGGTCGTAGGCGAGGATCGTCGCCTGGACGCGGTCGCGCAGTTCGAGCTTGCGGAGCAGTGCGTTGACGTGGGACTTGACCGTGCCGACGGTGATGCCGAGGTGTTCGGCGATCTCGGTGTTGGTGAGTCCCGCGGCGATCAGGCCGAGGACGTCGCGCTCGCGGCCGGTCAGGTGGTTCAGCTCGCGGGGGGTGGTGCCGCCCGGGAGCGCGGTGCTCGGCCTGGAGGCGTAGTGGCCGATGAGCCGGCGGGTGGCGGACGGGGCGAGGACGCTCTCGCCCGCGGCCACCACCCGGATGCCGTTCAGCAGTTCGCCGGGGTGCACGTCCTTGAGGAGGAAGCCGGAGGCGCCGGCGCGCAGTGCGTCGAAGACGTACGCGTCGAGGTCGAAGGTGGTCAGCACCAGGACGCGGGGGGCGTCAGGGTGTCCGGTGATGATCCGGGTGGCGGCGATGCCGTCGAGTTCGGGCATGCGGACGTCCATGAGGACCACGTCGGGTGCCAGTTCCCCGGCGAGGCGTACGGCCTCGGCGCCGTCGGCGGCTTCACCGACGACTGTCATGTCCTCCTCGGCGTCGATCACGGCGGCGAACCCCGCCCGTACGATGCCCTGGTCGTCGACGACCAGCACCCTGAGGCTCATCGTTGTCTCTCCTCGTCGTCCTGCGGGGCGGCCGGTGCGGCGGTCAGCGGCAGCAGGACGCGGATCGGACCGGACGGGCCGGCGGTGACCGTCCCGCCGGCCGTGGCGGCCTGCGCCGACAGCCGTCGGCGCAGGGCGGAACGCGCGGTGTCCGGAACGCCGGTCGCCGTGAGCGTCAACGCGGTGTCGTCCGCGTCGATCTCCACTGTCATCGACTCCTCGCCGCCGGCCGCGAGTACCGTTTCGCAGGCATGGTAGGCGGCCAGGTCCACGGTGGTGGGCAGCCGTCTTGGTATGCGGTCGGTCAGGTGTATCCCGACGTCGCGGCCGGTGGCCCGGACCTGATGGGCGAGGAGGTCGAGCGCCTGCAGGGTGGGCTGTGGACGCAGTGCGGGCACGGCCTCGCCGTCCCGGACCGCGTCGAGCAGGGCGCGCATCGCGGCGAGGGCCTCGCGGGCGCGTTCGGCGGCCTCGTCGAGCCGGCCCGCCTCGGCCTGCGCGACCATGTCGGCGGTCCGCGCCAGCACGGTGGTCTCCAGACCGGTGGCGATCCGGCGGCGCTCGGCCCAGGCGTCCCGTACCGCCTCCTCGGTCCAGGCCGCGAGATGTTCCGCCTGCGCGCTGCGGGCGGCCCGGCGGTGACGCCCGCGCAGGGTCCCGCCCCACCAGGCCGCGCCGACCACCAGCGCCGCCAGGGCCGTTGACCCCGGGGCGAGCACCCAGCCGGGGAAGGACGCGCCCCGGTGCACCAGGGCGGTGGTCGTGGCCGCCGCGTGCACCGCCGTGGCCACGACCGGTCCGGCCCACACGGACACGTCCGGGCGGTCTTCGGCGACGGACGGACCGGTGGCGGCGGCGCGGGCCGCGGCGGAGGCGATCACCGCGCAGGTGGCGGCCATGCTCAGCAGGGGAGGCAGGAGCACCCAGCCGGTGTACTCGCCCACGGCCGTCGCCACCGGCCAGAGCAGGGCCAGACCACACACGACACCCTGGGCGGTGCGGGGCGCCCGGTGCCGCCACAGCAGTGCGAGCGCCTGCCCCGCGGCCAGCAGTGCGAAGAGCGCGCCTGCCGACGCCCCCGGTCCGTTCGACGCGGATTCCGTCCGGACGACCAGCAGGGGCAGCAGCGGTTGTACGAGGAGACCGACGGCGGCCGTCACCTGCGCCAGGCGGTACCGCCACGGGACCGGAGGTCTCACCGAGGCGGCGACGAGCCGGCCGGGCAGGACCGCGCTCACCTCCCAGCCGCCCTCCGCCGTCGGGCCGCTGGTCAGGGTGCCGCCCGCCTCCCGGGCCCGCGACCGCAGAAAGCCCTGGCCGCGCCCCGAGCCGAGACCGGCGCCGTGCGCCGGCGAACCGGCCGGAGGTGCGGCGCTGGTGACGACGACCTCCGTGCGGGTGTCGCCGTACCGGCACCTCACGGTGGTGTGCGCACCGGACGCGTGCCGCGCCACGTTGGTCAGTGCCTCGCGCACGATGCCGTACGCCGCGTCCCCGACGGCACCGTCCGGCAGCGCGTCGATCTCGCACTCCACGTGCTGGCCGAGCCGGGAGAACCCGGCGACCAGAGCCAGCATCCGGTCCCTCGGCGACGGCTGCTGGTCCCGTGCGGGCGCCGGCGCCCGCACCGCGCCGAGCGCCCGGGTGACCTCACGGCCCGTCTCGGCGGCGAACCGGAGGGCCTCCTCGGCCAGTTCGGGACGACGGTCGCGCAGCCCGAGCGCCGCACCGGCGGTGACGACCACGGCCGTCAGATGGTGGGCGCTGACGTCGTGCAACTCCCGTTCCATCCGCTGCCGTTCGACCGCCGGGAGCCGGTGACGCTCGATCTCGGCCCGCTTCAGCCGCTGTTCGGCGGCCAGCTGGGTGCGCCGGCTGCGCCGTACCAGTGTTCCGGCGGCGGACGCGGCGGCGTACAGCACGGCCGTCAAGGCGAGGTCGAGTCCGTCGCGGTCACCGATCCCGTGCAGAGTGATGCCGTACAGGGACTGCCAGAGGGCGAGCGTCACCACGCACAACAGGGCGGTGAAGGCGTCGCGTTCACCAGCCACAGTGAACAGGGCCAGGGCCGCACCCGCCGTCCCCAGCACCGCCGTGGCCCCGGCGGGCAGGGGACCGGCCCCCAGCGCACACGCGGCGGCGACCACGACGAGGGCGAGCACCGGCCTCGAACGGCGCAGTGAGAGCGCGGCCGTCACCAGCCCGGCGACGAGGGCCGCCACGAAAAGGTCGGCCCCCGCCGGAACACTCCCGCGGATCGCCTCCGCTCCCGGCCACACGAGGGCCTGGGCGCCGAGCAGCACGAGGGGCAGGAGCCGGTCGTCGGTTCTCTTCATAAGAGATCAAGGTTAAGACCGCAGGTGAGCGGCTGTCCTCAGGCCTGAGGCGGACCCCCTTCCCTTACCTGGGGTGCAGAGGCTCCACCCGCGGTTCGACGCGGCAATCGTCCCGCGGCGGGAGGATCGGGCGGGCATCCCGGCCCTAGTCTCGATCACATCGGGAAAGCGGCCGACCGACCAGCGGTTCCTGGGCTTTCCCGTCCGTCGAAACTCCACTCGCACACAGGGGGATCCCTCATGTCCAAGCGCGTTCTCGTCCCGTCCGTCATCGGCCTCGTCACCCTCACCGCCGGCGGCTACGCCATGGCCTCCACCGCCACGCAGCCGACCGTGGAGAACGGCACCGCCGGTTACACCGCTCCGTCCCAGCGGGGCGAGGGGAAGCTCTCGTTCACCGCGGACGTCAGCGACGACTCCGGTGTCCGCGAGGTCAGGGTCGTCGCGTGGCCGGCCGGCTCCGAGCTCGACCCGACCGAGTCGGAGCTGCGGTACGTCGACGAGGCCGAGTGCCGCAGCACCTCGGACGAGACGTCCCACTGCGCCTACACGCTGAAGGTGACGCGGCAGGACGCGGCCGACCTGGCGGAAGGCACCTGGCACGTGTCGGTGCTGGCGACGGCGAAGGACGGCGGCACGACGTTCGTGCCCCGCGCGGCCACGTTCGACGTCACCCGCTGACCCGTCACCAGGACCGGGTGCCCGGGGCGGCCGGCCGTGGTGACGCCGGCCGGCCGCCCCGCCCGTCCCGATCAGGGCACCAGCCCCACACACAGAAGGACATGGAAGATGCGCATCACCCGACCGACCCCCTCCGTCCGGCTGCTCACCCTGCTCGGTGCCGCGGCCGTCGGCCTGTCCGTCACGGCGGTGACGCTGCCCGGCGAGGCCGGTGCGGCGTCCCGCCACCAGCAGACGCGGCCGACGATCGTGCTGGAACACGGCGCGTTCGCCGACGCCTCCAGCTGGGACGGCGTCGTCGAGCGCCTGGAGCGGGCGGGCTACCCGGTCGTGGCCGCCGCCAACCCGCTGCGCGGTCCGGCGAGCGACGCCGCCCACCTGCGCGGCGTCGTCCAGCACATCGACGGGCCAGTGGTCCTGGTCGGCCACTCCTACGGCGGCACCGTCATCAGCCAGGCCGCCGCCGGCCTGGAGGACAAGGTCAAGGCCCTCGTCTACATCGCCGCGTTCCTGCCCGACGCCGGTGAGAGCTCGCTCGGGCTGACGGACAAGTTCCCCGGCAGCACCCTCGGCGACGTGATCGACCCAGTGAACCACACGCTGCCGGACGGCAGTCGGGGCGCCGACGTCTACATCGCGCAGGACAAGTTCCGCAAGCAGTTCGCCGCGGACGTACCGGCCGGCAAGGCCCGGCTGATGGCCGCGGGCCAGCGCCCGATCGCCGCCGCCGCGCTCGAGGAGAAGTCCACCCGGGCCGCCTGGAGGACCATCCCCTCCTGGTCCCTGGTCACCACCGAGGACCTCAACATCCCCGTGGCCGCCCAGCGTTTCATGTCGGACCGCGCCCACGCCCGCACCACCGAGATCGACGCCTCGCACGCGGTGTCCGTCTCCCGTCCCGGCGCCGTGACCCGCATCGTCGAGCAGGCCGCCCGCACGGTCCGCTGACACCACCCGACCCCACCCCCTCGTCACATCTCGCACCAGGAAGGCAGCGACCACCATGCCGTTCATCACCGTCGGCCGGGAGAACACCACCGACATCGAGCTCTACTACGAGGACCACGGCACCGGGCAGCCGGTCGTGCTGATCCACGGCTACCCGCTCGACGGCCACTCCTGGGAGAAGCAGGCCGCGGCCCTGCTGGAGGCCGGCTACCGGGCCATCACCTACGACCGGCGCGGCTTCGGCCGCTCCGGCCGGCCCACCACCGGCTACGACTACGACACCTTCGCCGCCGACCTGCACACCGTCCTGGAAACCCTCGACCTCCACGACGCCGTCCTGGTCGGATTCTCCATGGGCACCGGCGAGGTCGGCCGCTACCTGGGCACCCACGGCTCCGCACGCATCGCCAAGGCCGCCTTCCTCGCCTCCCTGGAACCCTTCCTGCTCAAGACCGACGACAACCCCACGGGCGTCGACGGCAGCGTCTTCGAGGGCATCAAGCAGGCCGTCACCGCCGACCGCTACGCCTACTTCACCGCCTTCTACCAGGACTTCTACAACCTCGACGAGAACCTCGGCACCCGGATCGGCGAGGAGGCCCTGCGCCACAGCTGGAACACCGCCGCCGGCGCCTCCTGGTACGCCTCCCTGGCCTGCGTGGACACCTGGACCACCGACTTCCGCGCCGACATCGGCAAGATCGACGTGCCGGCGCTGATCCTGCACGGCACCGCCGACCGCATCCTGCCGATCGAGTCCACCGGCGAGCCCTTCCACCGGGCGCTGCCGCAGGCCGAGTACGTCGTCATCGAGGGCGCCCCGCACGGCCTGCTGTGGACCCACGCCCAGGAGGTCACCGACGCCCTCCTCGCCTTCCTGGCCAAGTGAGCAGCGACGCCCGGCCCCCGGCGGTCGCACCGCTGTCCGGTCACGAAGAGGGACAACCGTGACGCATCCGGCGCCGGCGGTCACATGAACGACCGCGTGACCTCGTTCCGGAACCGGAGTGACCGCGTAGGCGCGACCGCCGATGAGTGAATGGCGTTGCGTGCGGCCGTCGGCTCCGCGCCGGCCGCACGGCCGTCACGAGTCGGTGCGGGCCCGCAGGATTCCCTCGACGCCGTGCAGGAAGGTCTCGGAGACCAGTTCGGGGTCGAAGAGGCAGCCGGCTGCCATGGCGCCGTCCCGGAGCATGACGAGGTGCCGGCCGGCTGCCTCGGCGGGCGCGTCGCCGGTCTGTGCCAGCAGGTCCGTGACGGTGTCCAGGAACCACTGCCGGTGGGTCAGGACGGCTCGGTGGACCGGGTGGGCGGGGTCGGGATACTCGGCCACCGCGTTGAGGAAGGCACAGCCGCGGAACCCGGGGGAGCGGATGCCTTCGGTGATGGACCTGGCGACGGCCCGGACCCCGTCGGCCGCCGACCCGCCGCTCGCCCGGGCGGTGGCGACCTGCTCCCGGATCCCCCGGTCGGCCTGGTCGAGGTACGCGAGGACGAGTTCCTCCTTGCCCGAGAAGTGCCGGTACAGCGTGGCCCGGGTGACCTGCGCCTCCGCGATGACCCGGTCGATGCCGACGGAGTGGATCCCCTCGGCGTAGAAGATCCGGGTCGCTGTGCTGAGCAGCCGCGCTCGCGCTTCGGACGTGCTGCCGCCTTTCGGGCTCCGACTCATGCCGCCAGGCTACCAAAAGGGAGAACGTTCGGTCTTGACAGTGGCCCCGTCCACCCTCTTTGATCTGTTGGCAAGACAGAACGTTCTCCCTCATGATGGGCGGCGCCTTCGGGGCCCTCCGTCGCGCGCTCTCCTTCACGGACGCGAGACCGACGGCAACGGTGAGCCGGCCACAGCACGCATGACCGAGCCGTTCCGCACCGATTCGCTGCCGCAGAAAGGCACTTCCGTGGACACCCTCGTCGGCACGACCTCCGCCAGCGTTCCTTCCGCCTTGCGCAAGCTGTACTTCCTGCGGTTCACTTTCGCCGCCGTGTGGGCCGCCCTGCTGTTCACGACCGCCGGGACACTGGGAGCGCTCAGCACGACGTTGCTGCTGGTCTACCCCCTGTTCGACGTGGCGGCCGCGGTCGTCGACGTCCGGTCCGCGAAGGCGGACGGCGGTACGGCCCGATTCCTGTACGTCAACATCGCGATCAGCTCGCTGGCGGTCGTCGGCCTGGCCGCCGCCGCCACGTCGGGCATCCCGGCCGTCCTGCGGGTCTGGGGAGCCTGGGCCATCACCTCGGGACTCGTCCAACTCGTCGTGGGCGCGGGCCGCAGGGAACTGGGCGGCCAGTGGCCGATGATCATCAGCGGTGCCATCTCCACGGCCGCCGGCACCTCGTTCCTCGCGCAGGCGGGCGGCGGCGACCCCGAGCTGGGAAGCCTCGCCGGTTACGCCTTTCTCGGAGGTGTCTTCTTCCTCGTCTCGGCGCTCCGGCTGAACCGGGCCCGCAACGGGGCGTGACCCTTCCGGACGTCGAACCCGTCCGTCGGACAGGCCGGCGGCGACCGGGGCGCGCGCCCGCACGCACACCGGCGACTTCGCCGGCGGGCGGGCCCGGTCCGCCGGAGGGCCTCCTGCGCGAGGCGGGCGGGGAACGGTCCGTGCCTCCCGGTGGAAGACGTTGACGAACGGCCCCGGGACCGCCGCCACCGCTGGGCCCGGGCGGTCAGCCGGAGTCGTCGAACATGGCCAGCAGCGCCTGCTCGTCCGTCTCCGGCACGGACCGCCCGGGCTGCGGCAACTGCTCGGCCCATACCGTTTTGCCCTGCGGCATGTAGCGGGCGCCCCAACTGCTGGTGAACTGTGCCACCAGGAACAGACCGCGCCCGCCCTCCTCGGTCATGGCCGCCCGCCGGATGCGCGGAGAGGTGTTGCTGCGGTCGGAGACCTCGCAGATCAGTGAGTCGTCGCGCAGCAGTCGCAGGCCCACGGGCCCCCGGCCGCCGTACCGCACAGCGTTGGTGATCAACTCGCTGACCACCAGCCCGGTATTGAAGTCCAGCTCCGACATGCCCCAGGCGGCGAGCTGGGCGCGGGTCAACGCCCTGGCCCGCGCCACGACCGAGGGGTCGGACGGGAACTCCCAGGTGGCCACCCGGTCCTCGGACAGCGCGTGCACACGGGCCAGCAGGAGGGCCACGTCGTCGTACGGGCCGCCGGGCGGGAGGGTGGCCGTGATCCGGTCGCAGACGTCCTCCAGCGCCGGACCGCCGCGACTGAGCGAGGCCAGCAGCCGCCCGGTGCGCACGTCGGTGTCCCCGTAGCCGCGGTCCTCCTTGAGCAGGCCGTCGGTGTACATCGCCAGCAGGCTGCCCGCGGGCAGGTCGACGCCGGCGGACTCGTACGGCTGGATCCCGCCGAGCCCGAGCGGCGGACCGCTCGGCAGCTCGACCAGCCGCGCCCGCCCGCCCGGTGTCAGCACGGCGGGCGGCGGATGACCGGCCCGCGCGGCCGTGCAGCGGCACGTCACCGGGTCGTACACCGCGTACAGGCAGGTCGCCCCCGTCGCGGGGTCCTGTTCGTCGGCCGATTCGTCGGGAGCGCGGCTGACCAGGTCGTCCAGGTGGGCCAGCACCTCCTCGGGCAGCAGGTCGAGACCGGCCAGCGTCCGCACCGCCGTACGCAGCCGGCCCATGGTCGCCGCCGCCTGCAGACCGCTTCCGGGCACGTCACCGACGACCAGCGCCACGCGCATCCCGGACAGCGGGATCGCGTCGAACCAGTCCCCGCCCACACCGGCCCTGGCGTCCGCGGGCAGATAACGGGAGGTGAGTTCGGCGGCGCTCACCCGGGGCAGGGCGTGCGGAAGCAGACTGCGCTGCAGGGTCAGGGAGGCGTGGTGCTCCCGGCGGTAACGGCGGGCGTTGTCCACGCTGATCGCGGCACGGGCCGCCAGTTCGCCCGCCAGCGCCAGGTCGTCCTGCTCGTACGGGTTCGACCTGCCGCGGCGGTAGAAGCCCGCCAGGCCCAGGACGGAGCCCCGCGCGGACAGCGGCGCGCACAGGTAGGAGTGCACGCCCTCGCCGAGCAGGCCGACGGGGTGCGCCCGGCCGGCCGGCGACCCGGACAGGGCGGCGGTCGGTACCGAGTCCGTCACCGGCCGCCCGGTCTCCAGACACCGGGCCTGGGGTGTGCCGGCGGGGTAGCGGGCCGGCTCGTCCACGCCGTCGGCCGGGGTGTCACGGGAGTCCTCGCCCGACCAGGCGGCCACCCGGCGCAGTGCCACGTCGGGGCGCGGCCGCCCGGGCGGTGGCTCCTCGCCCGCCAGGACGCACTCCGCCAGGTCGACGACGACCAGGTCGGCGAAGCGCGGCACGGCGATCTCCGCCAGTTCCTCGGCGGTGCGCCGCATGTCCAGGGTGGTGCCGAGCCGTGCACCCGCCTCGTTCAGCAGGGACAGCCGTCCGCGCGCCTCGGCGGCGAGCCGGCCGACGCCCGGCTCGCCGACCAGCAGCAGCGACGCGTCGGCCGGTCCGACGGTGTGCGGTTTCGCCGGCGCGCCGGACGCACCCGCCTCCGCCGCCGCGGCGGGACGGCCCAGGAGCGGCACATGACGACCGTCGGGGGCGGCCACGGTGGCCGGGCCCGGCGTCCCCGTGCCACGGGAGTCCTCGAAGCTGACCTCGACCGCCGCGCCCTCCACATCGCCGTGGCGCAGCTCCCGGCGGCGCAGCACGGCCACGCGGCTGCCCCCGAACGGCACCTCGGCGAACGTCCGGTCCACCGAGGAGATCAACTCCACCGCACGCTCCAGCAGCATCAGCCGCTCCTGCGGGGTCAGGCGGGGCGCCGGTCCGTCCGGCCGGTGCAGCTCACCCGAGCCGAGGTGCAGCTCGGCGTGCCCGCCGCGTTCCCTGGCCTGGTGGAAGGAGCGCATCAGCTCGAGCTCGCGGGCCGTGCTCAGCTCCAGCAGGCGTTCCCCGATGAGTTCGGTGGCGTTCTGCAGCACCAGCGCCATGCCGGGGCTGGCCAGCACCTGGGGCACGGAGAGGTTGACCGCGCCCCGCACGGTGCCGCCCACCGGGTCGCGCACCGGCGCGGCCATGCAGGTCAGCTCCTTGAGGTCGTGCAGGAAGTGCTCGTGGCCGACGACCATGAACGGTGCCCGGGTGCTCAGCACCATGCTGACGCTGCTGGTCCCCATGAACCGCTCGTCGACGTTGGCGCCCGGCACCAGGGAGGCGGCGTCCATCAGTTCCAGCCCCGCCGGGTCGCCCCGCCGGTCCACGATGTTCGCCCGTGAGTCGGTCAGCACCACGGTCACCGGCACGCCCGAGAACCGTTCGTGCAGGCGGTCCAGCACCGGTGTGGCGGCTCTGATCAGCAGGGAGTCGGGATCCAGGTCGCTCTCGACCGGCAGGACCGCCCTCTCGCGGTCGATGCCGAGCGACTGCGAACGCTCCCAGGAGGCGAGGATCTCCGGACGTACTCCGGCGACCGGCTGCGTCCGGTCGCCGGGACCACTGCCCGGAGGAGTCGGATACGGGTCCACAGAATCAGGGTAATCGGGCAAATGGGACATGCGCCTGGTTGTGGGCGCCTCGGAGGCGGAGGCCCCGGGCCTGCCGGGGTGCGGGCTGTCGGCCGTGTCACGGAGGGGCCGGTCCCAAGTCCCCGCGGTACCGGACTCGTCCCGCCAGCCGAGGAGGGGCAAGTGGTGCAGACTGACCGAAGCGGAAGTTTTCGCCCCGTTTCTGTCGTCAGGAGACGGCGAACCCTCTGAGGAGGGTGAGTCCGTTCCGCGGATGAGGGCCGGCCGCCCCGTCGTGGCGGGCGGCCCGTCCGTACCCGGCCACGGAGACCCTTCCGGCCCAGAGGTCCGGGCCCCCTGTCCCGGCGCGGCCGGACAGGGGAAACCGGACAGCGAGAGCAGAGGAGTGACATGGACAAGTCCCAACTGGCCCGGGCCAGCGTGCGCAAGGCCGCTCAGGGAGGCCACGACATCCGCGAGGAAGACGCGGAGCAGGTGATCGACGCCCTGTTCGGCACGGTCGACATGGCGGGCGTGATCGCCGAGGCGCTCAAGCACGACGAAGCGGTGGTGGCCGGCAGTTTCGGGCGCTTCCACGCCGACGGAGGCTCCGCCGCCTTCCAGCCGGGCAAGGCCCTGACCGAGTACCTCCACGGCACCGCCTCATGAGGGGAACCGGCCGCGGGCGGCGGTGGCCCGGTCCGTGAGCCGGCGGCCGGCCACCTCGTCGAGGGCGGGGCTCCTCCCGTAGGGGTTTTCGGCCCGAGGCGGTCCGGGCGGGTCGGTGCGCCGGCGATACGATCATGGCCATGGCGACGTCAGAACCGACCATCCTCGCGACATCCGGCGGGCATCGACTCGGAGGACGGACCAGGGTGGTGTTCGACGCCCTGGTGCATCATGCGGTCGACCTCTCCGGGGTGCACGGCCGACGCCCGCGGATCATGTACGTCGGGACCGCCATCGGGGACGCCGAGCACTTCACGACCCGCATGACCGAGGCCGCGCGGGTGGCGGGATTCGACCTGACGCCTCTGCACCTGTTCCCCATGCCCAATGTCGAGGACGTGGAGGGCTCCGTCCTCGACCACGACGTGGTCTGGGTCATGGGGGGCTCGGTGGTCAATCTGCTGGCGGTGTGGAGGGCGCACGGCCTGGACCGCGTCATGCGCCGCGCCTGGCAGGCCGGTGTCGTCCTCAGCGGGGTCAGCGCGGGCTCCCTCTGCTGGTTCCGGGGAGGCGCGACCGACTCGTTCGGGCCGGAACTGCGCCCGGTCACGAACGGGCTCGGCTTCCTGCCCTACGGCAACGGTGTGCACTACGACTCGGACGAGGGCCGGCGTCCGCTGACGCACCGGCTCGTGGCGGACGGCACCGTGCCCACGGCGCACTGCACGGACGACGGCGTCGGCCTGGTCTACCGCGGGACGGAACTGGTGGAGGCGGTGACGGAGATCCCTGGTAAGGGCGCCTACATCGTCAGAGGCGACGGCGCCGGGGTGGTGGAAGAACGCATCGAACCCCGCAGGCTGACCCCTCCCGGGGCGTGACGGCACCGCTCGACCACCCGCGGACGGGCACGGGAGCGAGAAGAGGGCCCGGTGCCGCATCGGCCCGCGCAGGGGTGGGCCGGCGGGGCGGGACAAGCCCCTGGTGACCGTCCCGCCCCGCTCACCGGGCTTCCGGCCGGTCGCACCGTCCGGGGAACCGGACCGGCCGGCCTCGCCGTTGCGGTCCGCGGGTTCCCGACCCGTGGTGAGCCCTCGCCGGAGGCCCGTGGTCACCCCTGCGGACGCCCGGTCTCCGCGAGCCGCCGGTGCGCACGGTTCCCGCCCCGGCTGCGCAGCGGGGCGTCGGCCTCGGTGAGGACACGGTGGACGAACCCGTACGACCGCCCGTGCGCTTCGGCGATGGCCCGTATGGACAGGCCGTTCTCGTACTGCTCCTTCATCTCCCGCGCGAGTTCCGCACGGGCCCTGCCCGTGATCTGTTTGCCCTTCTCCACGGCTCGTCTCCTTCGGTGATCGACGTCCGGCCGTGATCGTCGTCTACCCCCGACACGGGGCGAGTCACAGGACGGGGACGCCTTGTCCCCTCCCGGCTCCGTGGAGGGGGAACAAACCGCGGGCGGGTGCGGTTGGGGAGGGCGTGGCCGGGGAGGGGACGGTGTCCCCGGGCCTCACCCCTTGCCCGCAGGGACGATCGTTCGGCTGAAGCCCGCGCCGGACGGCGGTCCCGTCCCGCCGGAAGCGGAGCCGCCGGAATACGGCGGCCACCGAAGCCGTTGCACACCATGTATGACATGTCCGAGTCAATGAGCTCGGGTGGTGGCGGAAGGAGCACCTCATGGCACGCAGCACCGCGCGGCCGGTCGTCAGGCTGAAGTCGACGGCGGGCACGGGAGTCACCTACGTGACCCGCAAGAACCGTCTGAACGACCCCGACCGGCTGGTCCTGCGGAAGTACGACGCGGTCGCCGGCGCACACGTCGTCTTCCGCGAGGAACGATGAGCCCCGCCTCCGCCGTCCGGCGGCGGAGGCACCCCAGGAAGGACATCGCATGAGGCACGGCATCCACCCCGTCTCCCGCCCGGTCGTCTTCCGCGACCGCGCGTCCGGCTTCCGGCTGCTGACCCGCTCCACCATCGGCTCACCGCACACGGTCGAATGGGAGGACGGCGCCACCTACCCGGTCGTCGACGTCGAGATCTCCTCGGCCAGTCACCCGTTCTGGACCGGCGCCGCGCGCGTCGTGGACACCGCGGGGCGCGTGGAGCGCTTCGAGCGGCGCTACGGCCCCGCCCGCACCCGCCGCTGACCGCGGCACCCCGTCCGGTCCCGCGGAAGGGGATCGGGACGAAGGTACGCACGTCCCCGCGCTCGTCGAAGGCCAGGCCCGGCGCCCAGGTGGTGCGCCGGCGGGGCGTGACCTTCGTGATCGACAAGAAGGATCCGCGTTCCAAGGCCCGCCAGGGCTGACGAGCCGCTTCACCGACCGGACGGCCCGGCACCGCACGCGCGGCGCCGGGCCGTCCGTCGTACCGGCGGGGGACCGGCCGGTCAGCGCTCCAGGTCCCCGCGCATCTCGACGAAGAGCTCTCCCGCAGCGGCGGGCGTGCTGTCCTCGAAGAGCGCGACGGCCGCCGTGCCCTCGTCGGCCCAGCCGCAGATGACGTTGCCGTCCTCGCTCAGCGAGGCGAGCAGGCACTCCACCGAGCCGCCGAGCGGTCCCGGCTCCACCGGCCGGGCTTCGGGGGTGCCCAGCTCCGGGTCCCACCGGATGTGCTCGAGCATGCCGCGGAACAAGTGCTCACGACGCTCATGGGTGTCCTCGGGCACGTGGTCGACGCCTTCGAACAGCACCGGTGCGCCGCCCCGTCCGTCCGGGTCCCCGTAGTTGCCGGTGACCAGCGTCATGCCGTCCCGCATCTCGCCCGGGTCGACGGGGACGTCCGTCAGGGCTCCTTCCCCCGTCAGCTTGTCCAGGCCCCCCGCCGCGGGAGCGTCCACCAGGGTGCGCGGACCGCTCCGCTCCGCCGGAGGCGTCGACGACGCGGACCCGGAGACCCGCCCGCTCGGGGAGACGGCGGGAAGTCCCGCGTCCTCCGCCCGGCAGCCGCCGACCGTCAGCACCGTCAGCACCGCCACGGCCGTCAGGCCCGCTCTCGCCGCGTACGCACACTTCATGGAATCCCCCCGTTGTCGTTCCGCTCGTGGTGTGTCCCGCCGTTCAGGGCGGCGACAGTGATCAGTGACGAGTCATTGCGGCCGGATGGTTCCCGCCCCGGGGCACAAGGAGCCGCCGCACGGTGTGACGCCCGGCGGCCCAGCCCGGGGCCGGCCGGCTCCGAGGGCGGCCGGAACCGGCTCGGTGCCAGGTCCTCGATCGCCGGGGCGCCGGGCGCGCCCTCTCCCGGCTCCGTGACTTCCGCCGCCCACGCCTCCGCGGCAGTCCTCACCCGTCGCGGTGGGGCGCGGACGGCTGGTGGGTGCGGGTGCGGAGGGCGAAGGCGGCGATCACGGTGGTGGTCATGACGGCCAGCCAGACCGTGCTGTGGAGCAGAGGGCTCAAGGTGGCGCTCCGGGTGAACCCCGCGGCGAGGCCGGTCTGGAGGGAGCCGTAGCCGGGAAGCAGCTCGACCAGGGCTTTGTCGGCGGTGGTGCTGGCGACGGGGTTCTGCGGCGCGAGGTCGATGATGCTGGTCATGATGATCGTGACCAGTCCCTCGACCTCACCGTGCAGGAAGAGCGCCAGGCACATGCCCATGGCCCCGTAGACCAGGCAGATCGCCAGGACCGCGATGCCGAGGAGGAAGGGCTGCAGGGGAGACCAGAACAACAGCATCCAGGCGGTGGCGTAGGAGCTGACCAGCACCGATGCGACCAGGAGCGTGGTGAGCTTGGCGCCGATGAGGGCGGCCCTGGGATAGCCGGCCGAGGTGAGGCGACGGTCGAAGGCCCTGGTGCGGCGGGCGGCGCTGAACATCAGGAACCCCACGAGGAGGGACACGGCGTTCAGTGAGCCGCTGATCATCGTGATCTCGTCCCCGCCGGCGCGCAGCCAGGTTCCGGTGGCGCGCAGCCGGAAGGGAAACGCCTTCGGCGTGGTGAGGGTCTTCGCCACGGTGATCCACATCGGGATGAAGGCGATCAGGAGCACGGCGGCCAGCCGGTTCTTCGCCATGGCCAGCAGGGCGTAACGGCAGGCGACCAGGTAGGCGCTCACGCGGTGTCCGCCGTGGGTGAGGGCCCGAGGAGGCCGTCGCGCAGATGGTGCAGGACGTCCAGGCGTCCGGTGTCGTGGGCGAGGTGGGAGACGACGACCACGGTGCGTCCGCGGTCCTTCAGCTCTTGGGCGAGGTCCCAGAACCGCAGGTAGGTCTCCCAGTCGAAGCCCTGGTACGGCTCGTCGAGCAGCAGGACGTCAGGGTCGTGCATCAGGGCCAGGACCAGGTTCAGCTTCTGCAGGGTGCCACCGCTGAGGACTTTCACCGGCGCGTCCAGGTAGCCGGCCGCCGAGAGGACGTCGATCAGCCGGAGCGCGCGGCCGGGACTCGGAAGGCGGTAGGCGACCTGGAAGAGACGCAGGTGCTGGCGCACGGTCAGTTCCTCGTCCAGGACCGGGTGCTGCGGGCAGTAGCCCCGTGTGCCCACCAGGTCCACGCGGCCCTCGTCGGGGCGCAGGTCGCCGCTGAGGACGCGCAACAGGGTGGTCTTCCCGGCGCCGTTCTCCCCGACGATGCCCACCAGCTGCCCCGCCCGCGCCTCGAAGCTGACCCCGCGCAGGACCTGCCGGGACCCGAAGCCCTTGCGGACCCCCGTGACGCGCAGCACCACCGCCGCCCGCCGCCTCACGTCCGGCCCCGGAGGGCCGCTCCCGCGCACCGCCGGTCCCGTGGCTCCCGGCGGCAGCCGGGTCTGCGGCGCGGGGACGGGGAGCCGGCGGGGAGACCGGGCCCGCCGGTCCGCCGCGGCGCGGACTCGCCGGGGCCGGCGCCTCGGGCGTGCGCGCGTTCGGCGAACGGCCACCGGAGGGGCGGCGCGCCCTCGTCCCGGTCGACGGACAGCGGGCTCGAACTGGCCACGGACGGCTCCTCGGGAGCGGTGGAGTGCACGGGTTCCGACCAGCCAACGACGTACGGGCCGCCGGGACACGTCACGCACCCTTCCGGAGCCGGCCCGCCCGGTCGCCGACGGACGCCGCCCGACGGCACGGGGTTCTGCTCGCGGCGACCCGGCGCACCGACCTGAACAGGCAGAACGAGCGATTTGGGTGAGGCCGCGGAAACCCGGGGAAAAAGATGCGGCAGCCGATGGGAGGTCGCCGTGAGGGGTGGAGATGTGGAACTGGGCGAGTTGCTGGCCGCCGCGGAGGCGGCGCCGCCCGGCGAGTCCGTCGACGTGGTGGCGCACGACCTGCAGAAGCGGTTCGGCGCGGAGCGCGTGTCCTTCCTGTTCGTCGACCTCGTCGGCCGGCGGCTGGTACGGCTCACCGCGGCCGACGGACAGGTCGCGGACTCCGACCAGCCGATCGACCTGCAGGGCAGCGTCTACGACCGCGTACTGCGGAGCCAGCGCCAGCACGTGGAACCGGACGGCCAGGGCGGACGGCGCGTCATCACGCCGGTCACCAACCGCGGCGACTGCATCGGCGTGCTGGAGGTGACCCTGCAGTCCGCCGACGACACCGTGCTCCGGCAGGTCCGCGACGCGGCCCACGCGCTGGCCTACATCGTCGTCACGGACCGCCGCTTCACCGACCTCTACCACCTGGGCCGGCGCACCACCGAGACCAGCCTGGCCGCGGAGATCCAGCACCAGCTGCTTCCCTCGGCCTCCTGCTGCGAGGCGACCCAGTTCACCCTCGCCGCCGGGCTGATCCCGGCCGACGACATCGGCGGCGACACCTACGACTACACCCTCGACCGCGACACCCTGCACCTGTCCGTCACCGACGCCATGGGCCACGACACGAACTCGGCCCTGCTGGCCACCCTGCTGGTCGGCGCGCTGCGCCGGGCACGCCGCAGCGGCTGTGACGCCCTCATGCAGGCCGACCACGCCCACCAGGCCCTGCTGAGCCACAGCCGGGGCCTGGCCACCGGACAGCTGCTGTGCGTCGACCTCGGGACAGGCCTGTGCGAACTGGTCAACGCCGGCCATCCCCGGCCGCTGATGGTGCGCGACGGCACCGTCGAGGAGGTCGAACTCGCCGTCAACCTGCCGTTCGGTGTGGTGGCGCCGACCCCCTACCGTCTGCAGGAACTGCGACTGCGGCCCGGTGACCGCCTGATCCTGCTCACCGACGGAATGCAGGAGCGCGGTGCCGCGGCCGTCGACCTGGCCGCGCTCGCCCACGACACCCGCCCGCTGCACCCGAGGGAGGCCGTCCGAAGCCTGACCACCGCAGTGCTCGAGGCCTGCCACGGCAACCTCAGGGACGACGCCACGGTCCTGATACTGGACTGGCACGGCACACGCCGCAGACCCTCCGGAACCGGGCCGGGCCCACAGCGGTGAGCCGCAGCGGCCGCCGACCGGAGCCCGCCCCGGCGCGGACGGCGGGCTCCGGTCGACGGCGGACAACCGCCGAAGTCCGTCCGGGCCGGCCGCGGCCGGACGCCGGACCCGTCGGAGGCGGCGGCACGGACCGTCCAGCCACGCCTGGCGGCCGTCGAACTCCGGGGCCGCGGCCGGCCGTCCGGTCCGTGACTCCCGGTGAGGAAGTGCACCCGGCCGCCCGGCAGGTCCTCGGCCGGCCAGGCGCGCGGTACGTCGAGTTGTCCTTCGGGCGCGCCGTCCCGCACGACGGTCCCGGACGGACGGTCCGGGACGTTTCCGGCGGGGGCCTGGAACTCGACGTCGTACGCGTCCGGGGGCGGGAAGCCGAAGGGGCCGAGGAGGGGCCCGCCCGTGCGGGACGGAGCCGTCCGGGGCCTCACGCCGCCCGCCGGCCCCGGCCCACGGGCAGGCCCACGGGGCGTACGGTCGGTGTCCGCCCGGTACGAGGCCGCGGCGACACGGGAACGTCCCGTCGGCTCAGGACGTCTCCGGCAGGCACCCGCGGTCCTTCCGCACCGCCGCGCTCTCAGCCGAAGGGGACGAGGAATTCCTCCACCGGCAGCGGCCGTCCCACGATCCGGGTGTCACCCATCCAGCCGTAGAAGCCCTGCCCGAAGGCCCCGTCGAACTGGGTGGCGCCCAGCACGAACGGCTTGCCGAGGGTGGCGATGCCGGTCGACGCCTGCGACGGGTTGCGGGCGATCTTCGAACCGTCGACGTACATCACCGTGCGGCGACCGTCGTTGACGACGGCGATGTGCATCCAGCGCCCGGTCGGCACGGCGTGGCTCCACGACGTGGGGTCGGCGTCCTGCTTGTGCGGGTAGACGACGAACTGCAGGAACCGCTCGGGCGACAGGTTGAGGCTGCAGGTCGGTTCCAGCGGTGACCAGCCCGTCGTCTTGCCCGCTTCCGAGTTGCGTCCCTCCCAGCTGAGAAGGCCCATCCAGCTGTGGTCGCCCCGGAACGGCTCGGGCAGCCGGACGAAGGTCTCGATGGTGTAGCCACGGAGGAACTTCTCGCTGTTCAGGGCCGCGCGGGCCGCGGTGGTGAGGACGGCGCCGCGGTCGGGGTTCTTCCCGCCGTCGAAACGGAGGCTGGCGTGCGCGGGCTGTCCCTCGTGGTGGTCCGCCGACCAGGTGAGCGCGTCCGCGCCGCTGGAGTGCAGCCGTCGCACCGTCAGGTCGTTGCCGTTGCCGGTCAGGTCCTTGACGACGACGCCGTCGGCGACGGTGGCGCCGGGTGTTCCGGCCGCGTCGGTCCCGAAGGAGTCGAAGCGCCAGTAGGCGAGGGTGCCGCGGGGCATCACGGCGCGGGCGGGGCGGGGTTCGGCGGGTGCGACGGGGGCGAAGCCGGCGAACCGTCTCCCGAAGTCGACGGTGAGACTGAACCGGTCGGCGGGACCGGTCAGTTCGATCGTCTCGGCGGCCAGGGGGGAACGTTTCGCGGGGTCCCGGTCCAGGAACCAGGGCGAGAACGTCTCGACGTCGATGACTCCGCGCACCAGGTCGAAGCCGTAGGTGCGGATCATTCCCGCACCGCCGTAGTACCGGTCCTGGTAGTTGGTGATGTGGACGTGGACGTCGTTGCCGGCGTCGTTGACCAGGACCGTGCGGCCGGGCGGCCAGTAGTGCCCGCCCAGCGCCAGGAAGATCTGGTCGTTGCCCTTGACCAGGCGTTCCCAGAGGCGCTGTCCGTTGCCGGACAGCTGGGCCCCGCCGTCGTCGTCGGACCAGGCGATGTCGTGCGTGGTGAGCACGGCGGGCAGGGTGGGGTGGGCGTCGAGCACCCCCTGCGCCCAGGCCAGCCCCTTGTCGGAGACTCGCCAGTCCAGGGCGAGGACGAGCCACCGCCGCCCGCCCGCCCGCAGGACGTGGTAGCTGTTGTAGCCGTCGGGCGAGGCACCGCCGAACGTCGGCATGGACCGGTAGCGGTCGGGCCCGAACGCGGCGAGGTACGCGGAGTCACCGCGCTGGTCGTCGGTGGACGACGCGATGTCGTGATTGCCCGCCAGGACGCTGTAGGGGACCCTGCCGTGCAGGACGCGGAAGGTGTCGGCGGCGAGGCCGATCTCGTCCTCGGTACCGTGCTCGGTGACGTCGCCGAGGTGCGTCATGAACGCGATGTTGGCCGCCGACCGCTCGGCGGCGAGGTACCGGAACGTCGCCCGCAGCGGGGCGGGGTCGGCGCTGTCGGCGTCGAAGAGGTACTGGGTGTCGGGCAGCACCGCCAGCGCGAAACGCGGACTCTCCGCGTCGAACCGGCCACCGGCCGCCCCGGCGTCCTTCTCGGATGCCTCGGCCCGGGCGGCGTCCGGAGCGGCGGCCACGGCACCGGCGGCCGGTACGACCACCGCGGCGCGCAGCAACGCGCGTCTGTGCAGGGACCGGTGGTGACTCGTCTGTTCCTCGGTGCTCATCGGGACTCCCCGGGCCGGTGGCGTGTGATCAGCCCGAATGCTGCTCACCCGCGCTGACCGCCCGATGGCGCGGAGCTGAACACCTGCTGCATGGACACCTGCTGCACGAACACCACGACGACAGCACCCTCGACGGGTCACCGACGACGGCGGCGCGGAGCGGGGCGGCCAGGGGCCGCGCCGCGCGAGGTCGTGCCGCCCCGCCTTCCCGAGCGCGTCCCGTGAGTTCCCGACTCCGGGACCGCGCGGGTGGGGCGGGGACGGGTTTCACGCCGGCTGCCCGGCCTCGCCGCCGGACACCTCACCGGTGCCGCCGTCGGCCACCCCCTGCCGGCTCTGACGAGCGGCATCCTCTCCCCGGCCGTCCCCCACCGCCATCGCCGCCACCGCGAGCAAGCGGTGAACCGCGGTGGCCGCGGGCGACAGCGGCGGCGACACCTTCTCGTCCCCGCCCGGGTCGCCGAGGCCGTCACCCCTCCCCGCCGGTCTCGAGCGCCGGGCCGACCGGCTGACGGGGCGGGAGGCGTTCCTCGTCCCGACGCCGCGGGCGCCCACCGTGCCCGGGCCACGCGGTCGAGCGCACGGGCCGGACGGGGAGGCGGACCGTGGTGTCCGTGCCGACGCGATCTGCCACCACCCGCTGGAAACGGGGGCACCGGGACAAGTCTTGGTGATCGCAGCCGAGGGCGCATTCGATCATTTCGAGGGACGCCTGCGCGGCCGCGATACGGGAGCGAAGCGCCTCGGCCTCTTCGCGCAGCACGTCCCTGCGTCCGGCCCGGTCCGCGGTGGCGACCAGGGAGCGGATGGCATCGAGGGACAGTCCCGCCTCCTTGGCGCGCAGGATCACGGCGACACGCGTGAGGTCGGCGGTCCCGTAGCGGCGCCGGCCGGCGGTGTCGCGTGCGGGGGCGAGCAGTCCCACTGCCTCCCAGTGGCGCAGGACGTGCGCAGCCACACCGAAGCGTTCGGCGAGGGCGCCGATGCCCATCGACTCGCGCTCGTCGCCGACAGACGTTTCGTGCTTGCTTGACCTCATGCCGACATTAAGTCGCACCCTGATGCCCATGACCAACCAAGCCCGGCGAACACGCCGGTTGACGGACGACCTCATCACCAGGCTCGACTTCGCCGACGGACTGCCGGGCGCCCACGAACTACGGGCCCGGTCCTACGCTCTGCTCGGGGCCGGACCCGGAGTGTCCGTCGTGGACGTGGGCTGCGGCGCCGGACGGGCCGTGGCGGAACTGGCCGAACGCGGCGCACGGGCCGTCGGCGTGGACCCGAGCGAGCAGATGATCGCCGTCGCCCGCGGCCGGTGGCCCGAGGCGGACCTCCGGATCGCGGGGGCGTACGAACTGCCGCTGGCGGACTCCTCGATGGACGGCTACCGCGCCGACAAGGTCTTCCACGAACTGGCGGAACCGGAGCGGGCGTTGGCCGAGGCCCGCAGGGTTCTCGTGCCGGGTGGGCGGATCGTGCTGCTCGGACAGGACTGGGACACCGTCGTCATCGACTCCGACGAACCGGCCCTCACCCGCACCCTCGTGCACGCCCGCGCGGACCTGACCACCCGCCCTCGCGCCGCCCGCCGGTACCGCAACCTCCTCCTGGACGCCCGCTTCGACGACGTGACGGTCGAGGTGCGCACCGGCCTGTTCACCGGACCGGCGGTATTGCCCCTGCTCATCGGAGTGGCCGAGAGAGCCCACTCCACGGGCGCCGTCACACGCGCGCAGACCGACACCTGGATCGCCGAGCAGCGGACGCGGGCCGAGGCCGACCGGCTCTTCCTGGCGCTGCCGGTCTTCATGGCCGCGGGGACCGCACCACGGCAGGACGGCGACCGTCCGACCGGGTGAGCGGCGCGAGCATCCGGCCGGCGAGGACCCATCCCCGGCGAGACCCAACACGAGCGGGAAGACCATCGTCACGGCTGCGGCGGGGCGATGCCGACGGGGATGCCTTGTGGTTCATGCCTGCATGGGAGGCGGAGGGCCGTTGCGACGGCGTGTGCGGTTTCCGGTACGCCCGCGGTGCATGAGGTCCCCGGCACCGAGGAGCCGGCGCGAGCCGGCGGCCCGCACCGTACTCGCCCGTCGGTGCCCCGTCCTTCAGCTGCGGACCGGCCGGAGGCGATCGACGCGGTCGAGGTCGCCGGCGAGCAGGTCGCGGTGGCTGATGGTGAAGTCCCCGTTGGGCAGGGCCCGCCCGTCGCCGTAGTGCCGGCCCATGACGGCGTGGGGGAGGAAGGCGCGCAGGCGATGACGCATGTCCCCGGGGTAGTGGACGGGAGCGCCCCAGCCGGCGGGGGCCTGATCGGTCGAGAACAGGACCCAGTGGTCCACGGGCACGGCGGCGTCCAGGTCCGGCGCCTTGCCGGTGTGGCCGTCCAGGGACGGCAGCGCCAGCCGGTCGGGGTCGAGGGGCGAGTACCACAACAGCAGGGGCTTGGCGCGTTGCGCGTCGGCGTTGTCGAAGCAGCACACGGCGATGGTGTGGCCGGGGAAGTGACCGGCGTAGAAGCGGAGGAGGTCCGCGTCCAGGACGGGACGCCGGTGCGGCGGTACCTGCCGCAGCGCGGCGGGCACCGCGGTGGGGTCGGAGGCCAGGAGCACGGTGTAGACGTCGTGGTCGAAGACCTGGACGGGCTGCGGTGCCGCGCTCATCCACGCGATGCCGTCGGCCGCGACGGTGACGGGTTCGACGGCGGCGACCATGCGGTGCAGGACGTCACCGGTGCGGCCGGCGGAGAGGAAGTGCCGGGGAGTGAGCCGCCTGGTGGGCAGGTGCAGCAGCATGGCGTTCGGGCCGTCCGCCAGATTGACGGCGGTGTTCTGGTAGCCCAGGACGTGGATGAGGCCGTGTACGGGGTGGTGCTGCCGCCCGCAGTACACGATCGTGCCGGAGAACGCGGCCCGGCCGGTCGAGATGCACATGGCGGCACCGTACCGCCCGGCCGGGGGGAAACGGCCGGGGCGGTACGGCCGGGGATCACCACGGCCGGCGGGGCGGTGCACGGTGCGCGGCCCGGGTGTCAGCCGGTCAGGTGGGTCGTCACCGAGCGCATCGCGTGGAGCAGGGCCGGACGGGTCTCCTCGGGCGCGTCGAGGGTCTCGAAGCCGTGGTGGCCGTTCGGGACGTCGACCAGTTCCAGGTGCGCCGCACTGTCCTCGGCCGCGTTCACGAACGCCTCCACGGTGGCGGCGATCCCGGGTGCCTCCCGTCCCGCACGGAGGAGGACGAGGGGCAGGGCACCCGCGTGCGCGACCGCCCGGACCGGGTGGAACCGGCTGCCGGTCAGCCCCCAGCCGGGCAGCGGCGCCAGGATCGGATAGGAGGCGGCCAGGCAGCGCAGCCAGACCGGGGGCCCGGTCAGCCAGTCCGCGGCGAGCAGCCCGCCACCGGAGAAGAACCACAGGGCGATCCGGTCGGCGTCCACCCGGGGATCGGCCCGCACCAGTTCCACCGCGGCGGTGACGTCGCCGGCGGCGCGCTCGTAGTCGGCGACGTCGTGCAGCCGGTGGTCGAGGGTCACGCCGACCACGCCCTCGGCGGCCGCCAGGCGGGCGTGTCCCACCAGGGTCGGCCAGTCGCGCGGGGTCGGCCGGGCTCCGGCGGGCACCGGGCCGCCGTGCACGAAGACCACGGCCGGCAGCGGGCCCTCGGCATCGGGAACGTACAGGTCGACCTGCCCTCTGCGGTCCCGGGGCAGCTCGGGCACGTCCAGCGGGAACGGGCGCAGATGGGCGGGTGGCGCGCCGGCGTCGACCGGTCGCAGGTGGTGCCCTCCGCCGGCCGCGGCCCGCTGCAGGACGTCCGCCAGTTCGGCGGGGCGGGACAGCATCGGCCAGTGTCCGGTGGGCAGTTCGAAGAAGGTGACCCGAGGGTCGGTCAGGGCGGCCAGCGCGGGGTCGCCGAAGTCGACGAGCCGTTGTACCAGGTCGATGCTGACGCCGTTACGGGTGCACAGCACCCCGGTGGTGGGCACCGCGGCCACCGCTCCGGTCAGCCGCAGCGGCTGGAGCAGGGTGCCGAGCGGCTGCGGCGCGGCGAGAGCGGTGAGCCGGTCCAGCGCCGCGGCGGAGAGGCCGTCGACGCTGCCCCAGCGCTGCCACTCGTCCCGGGACGGTGGCGTCAACCCGCCCGCACGTCCACCGCGCTGGGCCCGCTCGGCCAGCCGCGCGCGCAGGGCCCGGTCCGGTACGGCGGCCAGGGCCGGGACGCCGTTCTGCGGCATTCCGCAGTCCAGGAACACGACCCGGGCGACGCGTGACGGCCGCCGGTCGGCCGCGCCGAGCACCGGGTGGATGCCGTAGTCGTGACCGACGAGCACGATCTCCTGGCCGGACGCCGCGTCCACCGCGTCGATCGCCGCGATCACGTCCGCGATGTGTGTCTCCAGATCGACGGAGTCCGGTCCGGCGGGGCGGCCCGCGTCGAGGCCGGTGAGGGGGACCGCGTGCACCGCGCTGCCCGCCGCGGCCAGCCGCTCGGCCGTCTCCCGCCACACATGGGCACCGGTGAACACGCCCGCCACCATGATGAATACGGTCACGATCCCTCCTCGGGTCCGTCACATGACGTCGCGCCGGTCGCGTACGCCGTGGTCCGCGGACCGGGGCGTACACCCGGTCCGCGTGCGCCGGTACCGTAGGAACTCCCCCGGAGGGAGGTTCAACTGTCCACGTCCCACGAGGTCTTCTGGAGCATCGGCGAGCTCGCCGAGCGCGCGGGCGCCACCGTGAAGACCGTCCGTTTCTACTCCGACCTGGGCCTGCTGCCCGAGGCCTCCCGCAGCGGCGGCGGGCACCGCCGGTACGGTCCCGGCGCGCTGGAGCGGCTGCGTCTGATCCGCTCCCTGCGCACCCTCGACCTTCCGCTGCCCGAGGTGCGCCGGGTCATCGAGGACGAGGACCCGGCGGGCCGTGTACTGGAGGACGCCGTCGCGGGGCGCCTGCGCGCGCTGGGTGATGAGCTGAGGACGTTGCGCTGGCGGGAGGCCGCGCTGCGGCTCGTGCGGGAGTGCCCGCCCGCGGAGCGGGCCGACCTGCTGAGGCTGATCGGCGTGATGGGCACCCCGCCGAGCGCGGCACCGCTGGTCCGGTTCTGGCGTGCCTGGCTGCCGCCGCGCATGCCGGCCCGGGCGACGGCGGCGTTTTTGGAAGTGGCCGTTCCACAGCCGCCCGACGAGCCGGCCCCGGCGCAGGTGCTCGCCTTCGCCCGGCTGCACGCGATGACGACGGCTCCCTGCCCGGGCGGCAGGCAGCCCCAGCCGGAGGTGCACCGGGTGGCCGGGGCCCGCGGGGCGGCCGTGCTGTACGAGGGCCTTGCCGAGGCGTACGAGCTCGCGGGCCCGCAGCTGCGCCGGGTACGGGATCCGTATCCGGGTGAGGCGCTGGACGCCTACGTGGCGGCGTACGCGAGCGCGTACGGCAGCCGGGACACCCGGGAGTTCCGCCGCCTGCTGGCCGCGCGACTGGCGGCCGGGCCGCGTCTGGACCGGTACTGGGAGCTGACGGCCGTGGTGCTCACGCCGCCGGGCAGCCGGCCGGAGCCGACGCCGGGCTCCGCGGACGACTGGCTGCGCGCGGCGCTGGAGCGGGACAACGCCGCAGCGGCGTAGACCGCGGGGAAGAGGCCGAAGGCCGCGACCGTCGTCCACCCCGGCGGGGGTGAGGACCGATGTCACCCCCGTCGCGCGCGACCAGGGCATCGGGCCGGCCTCCGGGGGACCGGCCCGCGTCCGCTCCCACGACGGGGGACCGGTGCGGGTGCCCGCCGGACGAGCCGCCCGCATCGTCGTCGACGGGCCGGAGCCGGCAGGCCGTACGTTCCGGTGGGCGACGACGTCAGGGGTGTGGACCTGCCCGTCCGGCCGTCTCCCCGGCCTCCGCCCCGAGTGTGAAGCACGTTCCCTCCCGTCCGGATTCCCCGGAGAGGTCCCGGGTAGCAGGGGAGGCGACAGCACATCGTGAGCCGGAACGAGGAGCAGACGTGAGCGAGTCGGCGTCCGTCGCCCTGCAACAGGAGATCGCCCGGGAGCTGGGCGTCGCCGGGGCCTTCGAAGTCGAGCGGGAGATCGAGCGCCGGGTGGCCTTTCTCGCCGAGCGGCTGATGTCCACCGGCCGGCGTTCCCTCGTGCTCGGCATCAGCGGTGGCGTCGACTCCACCGCCGCGGGTCGGCTGTGCCAGCTCGCCGTCGAACGGGCGCGGGCCGGCGGACACGACGCGCGGTTCCACGCGATGCGCCTGCCCTACGGGGTCCAGGCCGACGAGCACGACGCCCGGCTCGCGCTCTCCTTCGTCCGGGCCGACCATGTGCTGACCGTGGACATCAAGCCCGCCGCCGATGCCGCGCTGGCCGCCGGGGTGGTTTTCCGCGACGCCCACCACCAGGACTTCGTGCACGGCAACATCAAGGCGCGCCAGCGCATGATCGCCCAGTACGCGGTGGCCGGCGCCTGCGACGGCCTGGTCGTCGGCACGGACCACGCCGCCGAGGCGGTCTCCGGGTTCTTCACCAAGTTCGGCGACGGCGCCGCCGACCTGGTCCCGCTGGCCGGCCTGACCAAGCGCCGGGTGCGCGCCGTCGCGGAGGCCCTGGGCGCGCCGGCCGAGCTGGTGCGGAAGACTCCCACGGCCGATCTGGAGAGCCTCGACGCGGGCAGGGCCGACGAGGACGTGCTCGGGGTGACCTACGACGTCATCGACGACTTCCTGGAGGGCAAACCGGTGGACGGGCCGGCCTTCGAAACGATCGTCCGCCGCTACCGCCTCACCGACCACAAGCGCCGGCCGCCCGCCGCCCCCTGACGGGTGGTCGCAGCGGAGGACGGCGCTCCCGGACGGAGGCGTCGCGTCCGACCGCGTCGAGGGTGGAGCGCGTCGCCGTCAGTCCAGGCCGAGGACGCTCATGGTGTGCTCGGCCATGCGCCGCTCCCCGAGGGCGTTGGGGTGGACGGGCACGAGGCTGCCGCCGAAGAGGAGGGGCTCGATCCAGCGGGTGCCGCCGGGCTCGCACGCGTCGTGGCCCTCGGAGACGCGGGAGAAGTCCACATAGGTGGCGCCGCTCTCTTCGCTGGCGCGTTCGACGACCGCGTTGAGGCGTGTCTGTATGCCCCGTACGTAGGGCACGTCACCGGCGGCGATCGGCAGCTTCACGAAGCAGGACGGGTCGGCCTCGGCCGGAGTGATCCACGGGTAACCCAGGACGGCCACGCGGGCGTTGGGGGCCTTGGCGCGTACGGCCCGCAGGGCGGTCTTCAGCGCGGGGTAGGTGTTCGCGTCGATCTGGTCGGTGAAGGAGGTGCCGTATGTGTCCTTGCAGGGGCTGCCCTTGCCGCCGCTGAGGACACCCGCGGTGCCGCAGGCCGTCATGGCGTTGATGAAGGTGCCGTTGTCGTTGCCGCCGATCGTCAGCGTCACCAGGTCGGTGTCCGCGCCGAGTGCGTTCACCTGGGGTGCGACCCCGGGGTACTGCGCTGTGGTGAAGTCCTTCGTCTGGGCGGCGCCGCAGGTCACGTCCTTCAGGCGGGCGCCCGTCCGGGCGGCGATCACGTGGGGGTAGTTCGCGGTGGAGCGCAGGCACAGCAGGTTGGTGAGGTCCACGGGCAGCACGCCGGAGCCGGCGCTGTAGCTGTCGCCGAGGGCGACGTAGTCCAGCGGGGCGGAGGCGTGCGCGGTGCCACCCGTGAGGCCGAGGGCGAGCGCGCTGACGAGCGCAACTGATGTGGCCATGACATTCCGCAGGGCGTGTTTCGGCATGCGATCCCTCTTCTCGGGAGCGGGGTGGTCGGTGGGGCGTGCCGTTGGCGGGGTGGAGCGGTTCGAGCGTGGGGAGTGTCGGGTCGCGCGATTACCGAACGGTTCTACCGACAAGTAATGTGCAGGCCCCCCGAGGGGGAGTCAACATTGTTGACCGGACTTCTCGGAACGCTCACGAAAGGCCCCGGCCCGCCCTCCCCGCACGCGCGAACCCGCAGTTGCGAAGCGTCGGGCCCCCTATCCTGTCCCGCATGCTGCAGACCGGCTCCAGCGCCACGACCCGCGAGGCCATCCACTCGGCCGCTGCCCGGCTCTTCCGGGACCAGGGCTTCTCCAGGACCACCGTCCGCCAGATCGCGGCGGCGGCCGACACGGACCCCGCACTGGTGATCCGTCATTTCAAGAGCAAAGAACACCTGTTCCTGGAGACGATGCACCTGACGATCGACGACGAGCCGCTGCTCGACGCGCCACTGGAGCGGCTGGGGGAGCGGCTCGCCGAACTCCTCGTCGAACTCGACGGTTCCGCGCGGGGCGTCTTCCTGGCCCTGGTGCACGGCAGCAACGGACCGCAGATCCGCGAACGTCTGCGCGACACGCACGAGTACCTCTTCGTCGCGCCACTGCGCCATCACCTGTCCGGCCCCGACGCGGACGTCCGCGCGCGCACGGCGGCCGCCTTGGCGGGGGGACTGCTGTACGCGCTGTGGGTGGTCGGGGACGAGGGGCTGCTCCGGATGGACCGCACGGAACTGGTGTCACGGTACGGCGCACTGCTCCAAGGGGTGCTGACCCCCCGGAACCGCTGACGCCGACGCGGTACCGGATCCCGCGGAGGCCGGGCCGGCCAGGCTGCCGCGCCACAGCGGTGACCGGACGCTCCCGATGGGGCCGGGCCGGCCCCGGTGCTCCTCCCCCGCGCCTGCCGCCCACCGGGTCCGAGTCCGCTCCGTGCCTCGGCCGTGCGGCCCGGGACCGCCGGGCGGTGACCTCGCGGCACCTCGACCTCGCCACCACCTCCGCGGCCCGTCAGACGGAGTCGACCGCGCACACCGCGGGGACACCGGGTCAGGGCCGGGCGGGCGTCAGGGAGGCGATCTCCTTCCCGCGCGTGCTGTAGAGGGCGACACCGTCGACGGTGAGGTCCTCGTGGAGGGGGACGTCGGCGTACCAGACGCCCCAGCCGGGCGTACCGGGCAGTCGTACCACCGAGGCGGTGACCTTGCCGTCGCCGGTGTCGACGACGACGCGGCCGACGTCGACGGTGCCCGTGTACAACCCGGACAGGAAACAGCGGTTGCCCACGGTGTCCGTCATCAGGCCCACGGTGGGGCGGCGGTGGCCGACGTCGCGGTCGGCCACGCTCCGGAACTGGTGGTCCATCTCTGGTGTCGACCAGTGCTTGCCCTCCTCCGTCAGCCACAGTTCGACGCCCGCACCGGCCTGGACGCGCTCACCCGGTGCCACCACCCGCACCGACCCGGCCACGTCCGGCGTGTCCGGCGGCGTCGGATGCGCCGCGACCTCGTTCCGCTGCGGAGGGCTGTGTTCCTGGAGGACGGCGCGGACCGTGACGGCGGTCAGCGGAGCCAGCAGCAGGCCGCAGCCGATCACCATCCCGGCGGTGCGGCGGCGCCATCGGGCACGGCCCGCCCGTTCGATGGCGGCCAGCGGAACGGGAGAGGGCATGAGGCCGTCGGCCACCTCACCGAAGGCGTCACGCAGTCGTTCGATTTCATGCTGAGTCTGCGGGGAGGGCCGGGAAGTCGGGGACATCAGCGCTTCGCTTCCTGGTCGACAAGGCGGAAGGTGAGGAGGGGATGGGCGCGCAGCGCCTCCAGGCCGCGCCGGGCATGCGTCTTGACCGTGCCGACGGAGCAGTTCAGCGCCGCGGCGATCTCCTGCTCGCTCATGTCCTCCCAGTAGCGCAGCACCATGACGGCACGCTGGCGGGCGGACAGGACCGAAAGGGCCTCGACGAGGACGGCGCTCTGCTCGACGGCCTCGGCGTGCCCGCCGTGCGTCCGGTGCACCGACTCGGGCAGAAACGGCATGAGCAAGTGGGCTATGCGTTTCTTGCGCACCCGGCTGATGTTGTTGTTGACCAGAGCCCGGCGTATGTAGACGTCGACCTCGTGGCGCGGGATCTTCCGCCATCGCGCGTACGTTTTGGCCAGCGTGGTCTGAACGAGGTCCTCGGCCTCGTGGAAGTCGCCGGTGAGCATGTGAGCCGTACGCACCAAGCGGGGCCAGGCCACGGTGGCGAACTCGGCGAAGTCGGCGTGGCTCTCGTGCGTCACGACAACGGATTCCTTGGGGTCGGAGGCGGGGGGAGACGACAAGTACGGGGCCGGCGGGCGGACATGGGCGTGGGGGGGGGGCGGCCCCCCCCCCCCCCCCCGCGCCCCCCCCCGGGCCCCCCCCGGGGGGCGGGGGGGGGGGGGCGGGGGGGGGGGGCGGGGGGCCCCCCCCCCCCCACGCCCATGGGTCACCTCCTGGGAGCCGCCAGGGCTGTCAGGGCGGCTACGGGCGGGCGGGGGTCAGGGAGGCGATTTCCTTCCCGTGCCTGTTGTAGAGGGTGACGCTGTTGACGGTGAGGTCCTCGTGGAGGGGGACGTCGGCGTACCAGACGCCCCAGCCGGGCTTACCGGCGAGCCGCACCACGGAAGCGGTGACCTCGCCGTCGCTCGTGTCGACGACGACCCGGACCGAGCGGTGCTCGGCCACGTAGACGCCGGAGAGGAAGTAGCGGTCTCCCACGGGTTCCGCCGTCAGGCCGATGCTGCGGCCGCTCAGGTCGATGTTGCCGTCGGCCACGCTCCGGAACTGGTGGTCCATCTCCGGTGTCGACCAGTGCTTGCCCTCCTCCGTCAGCCACAGCTCGACGCCCGCACCGGCCTGGACGCGCTCACCCGGTGCCACCACCCGCACCGACCCGGCCGCGTCCGGAGCCGGCTCGCCGCTCTGGCGGTGGGCCTGCGCGGCGGCCGGCACCTGCGCCGGCGTGACGGCCTGCGCCACGCCCTGCACTCCTGCCAGCGCGACCGCGACCGCAACGGCGGCCACATACTTGTTCGTTACCGTCATCCGTGTCATGGATGCAGGACTCCTTGATCGTTCCGATCGGACAGGGTGGAGGGCGCCTCTCCACCCCTTGTAACGCCGTCCGCTCCGCATTCCGATGACACGGTCCGCCGCCCGATCCAGGACGGCGTCTCAGCCCGTACCGGAATCTTCGGCCGTGCCGTCGCGGGCGAGCTCCGCGAGGTGGGCGTCCAGCGGCTGAAGTCGCCCCGGCAGGGACTGGCGAAGGTCCCACCACCGGATGGCCGCGATCTCGTCGTCGGGCTGGAAGAGCCGTGCGGCGCCGGAGGACCGGCCGGTGAACAGGGCGCCGTATTCGGCACGCCGGTCGGGCGCCAGGGTGAAGCCCGCGAAGCCGACGAAACGAAGCCGTCCCTCGGGGACGTGGCCGGTCTCCTCCAGCAACTCGCGCGCGGCCGCGCGGCGAGGGGTCTCACCGGGGTCGATCCGTCCGCCCGGCAGTTCCCAGGTCCGCCGGGACCGGTCGAAGACCATCAGGACGCGGTCGCCGTGCCACAGGGCCACCAGTGCCAGGGGCAAGGGCGCGTCACCGGGCGGCTTGTCCTCCGCCGCCCGGACGAAGGAGACCAAGGCGTTGCCGCGGTCGTCGACGGCAAGCGGCAGGGAGCGAGGGTCGGCCATTCCGACATGGTGCCCGCGCTGCTCCGGCGGCAGCACGACGCGTGCCTTCCCGTCCTCGGACGGAATCGTGCCGCTCGGGCGGCAGCCGACTGCTCCATACGGCGGAATTCGTCCCTCCGGTGGCGCCGTCCGGCGAGGCCGCGCTGCCGCGGCCGGGTCACCGTGGTGCGGCAGAGGACGGCGCTAAGAATGGAAGTGCGGATGTCGAACTCGGGTCGAACCTTGAGCCGGCGCGGTCTGCTCATAGCCGGTGGGGTCATGGCGTCCACAGCCGGTACCACTCAGAAGTCCCGCGCTCTCACCGGGGGAGGGGGCAGTGCGAGCGGCACCGAGGGAGGCGACGACGCCTGGCGGGAGAAGATCGATGTGCACCACCACTTCACCGCGCCGGAATGGGTGGAGTGGGCGGAGCGCGAAGGGGTGGTGCGACAGGAGGAGCTGCTGTGGTGGTCGCGCTGGGACGCGGACTCCACGCTCGCCCTCATGGACCAGGCGGGGATCGCGACCGCCGTTCTCAATCCCACCATGCAGGACCGGTACCGCTCCGCGGCGCAGGCCAGGGAGGGGCTGTCCGTCGTCTTCGAGGCGCTGAGCGACCTGACGCACGAACACCCGGGCCGTTTCGCCTTCCTCTGCCCCGCCCTCCTGGACCACCCGGAAGTCACCACGTGGGCGTTCCGACGCGCCTTCGACGAACTCGGTGCCGTCGGAGTGAGCGTGAAGGCGAGCTACGACGGTGTGTACCTGGGTGATCCCTCGTACGACCGCTTCCTCGCCGAAGTCGACGAACGTTCCGGTGTCCTCTTCACCCACCCACTCGATCTTCCGGGGAAACCACCGGGGGCGCCCACCGTTCCCGGGATCCCGAACTTCATGTGCGACTTCCTGCTGGACACCACGCGTGCCGCGGTGAACCTGATCCGCGCGGGAACACTCGACCGGTACCCCCGCCTGTCCGTCGTCCTGCCGCACGCCGGCGGATTCCTGCCCCAGATCGCCACCCGTCTCGAGGCCTTCGGGGGCTTCTGTGCCCCGCCCCTCGACGCGGCCCGTGTGCGCGACGGTCTCCGCCGTTTTCACTACGACACGGCGGGCCCGCTCGCTCCGGCGTGCACCCTGGTGGAGACGGCCGGTGCCGACCGGATCCTCTTCGGTACGGACTGGCCGGCTGCCTCCGCCGAGATCGTCACCGGCTTCACGGTGCCGGCCGTCGAGGCCGACCACGCGTTCACCGAGCACCAGCGTCGCGGCATCTACCGCGACAACGCACGGCGGCTCATGCCCGCGCTGAAGCGCGCCGACCACACCGGCCGCCGGGGCGGGAACGGGTGAAGTGCGTGGGGCGAACGGGGGATGGAGCCGGTTCACTCCAGACGCCGGGACCGCCCGGCGCCTCCGCGGCGGTTCCCGCAGTGCATCGGGCCCCTCTTGACACCTGAGAGCCGTTCCGGGCCGGTTCAGCCGGTGTCCGGCTGCTGCTCCGCGGCGGCGTCCCACCCCGTGGAAGAAGTGGTGTGCTCCGGGTCACGTGCTCCCGGCGCGTCGCAGGATCGCGCGTACGTCCTCCTCGAACCGTAGGCGTCGGACGGGCGAGCGCCGGTACCCGACCGGGAACGAGAACGTGGATCGGGCCCCGGTGCGGTGACCGACGTCGACCATCACCGCCGTGTCCGGTCCGGGCAGCCGTCCGGCCAGGAGCGGGAGAACCCAGCCCCACGTGCGCGAGTCGATCGCGTCCCCGTAGACCACGGCGGCGCACCGGTTCGTTGCCAACTCTTCCCGCAGGGCGCCGGCGAAGGAGCGGGCGGACCGCGGACCGTCCCAGTCGATGTGCTTGCTCAGTTCGCCGGAGTCCATCCGCACCACGACGTCGTCGCCGTCACGGAGTGTGATCCACTGCGGCCGGACGCCCCTGCGGCGGGTCCATGCCCCGGGGGCGACCCGCACGACGGTCTCGAGGACGCGGATGTAGTCCGCGCGCACGTGAGCCGGAAGGGAACCGAGTTCGGCCAGGATCGCCTCGCCCCGCACTGTCATGAACGCCCCGGACATGGTGTGGTCCCGACCGGCCGTAGGCCGATGCGGCCCGGCTCCGGCAGCGCACCGTGAGGAAAGCGTCGGGCGTTCCACGCGCGGCCGCGCGAAGCCGGGGAGCCATAGGCCCGGTGGGCATCATTCCACGCCGCTGCCGGGCGCCGGTCCCGCGGACAGTTCGGCCGGGACGGTCAGGGACGCGGGCGGCGACCGGACGCGGCGCCCGCGGCGGGCCCGAGGGCGTCCAGCGCGTCGGCCGCGGCCCGCCGCAGCCGGGGTGACGCGTCCGAGGTCAGGACGGTCAGCCGGGCCCTCACCCGTGCGGTGTCGGGCAGGGGTTCGGGACTGGTCTCCGCCCACCGGATGAGGCCGAGGGCGGCGTGGTAGCGGACGGCTTCGTACGGGTCGTCCAGGCCTCGCACGAAGCGTCGCAGGTCTCCGGCCGTCCCGTCGGGGTCCAGCAGGGACAGTGCGGCGGCCCGGACTTCCCCGTGGGACGCCCGGTCGGCAAGGCGGCGCACGGCGGGCAGGGCCTGTGCGAGCCCGGCGAGCGCATCGCGCGTGCGCCACACGTCGTGTCCGTCCGCCAGGTGCGCGGCCAGGGCCCAGGCCACCGCATGCCGCTCCCACGGTCGCAGCCCGTCGTCGACGAGCGTGCCCAGGCCGTCGAGCACACCGCCGCGCAGGTCGGCGTCCGCGTCGTCGAGGAGCGGAAGCAGCCGCCACACGGCGTCCCAGGCTCCCGACTCACCGATGGCCACGGCGGCGGCCGCCCGGGTGAGGCCGGGCAGCGCCCGGTCGTCCAGTGCCGTCCGCAGGTGCTCGGCGGCGGCCTCGGTGCGGATGCCGCCGAGGACGCGCGCGGCGCGCGGCCCGGCCACGGGATCGCCCAGCCACCGCACCGCGGGACCGAGTGCCCGGGGGTCGCTCCACCTGCCGAGTGCGACGATCAGCCACGCCGCCGTCTCCGGGTCGCGCTCGCCGTCGAGGGCCACGGCCAGCGCGTCGTCCACGGGGCCGGGGCCAGGGCCGGTGGCGAGCAGCCGTCTCACCACCGCGGTCCGCACCTGCGCGGAGGGATCGCGCAGTCCTGCGAGCAGCGAGTCGAGCAGCCGCTCGGTGCAGCGGGCCGGCAGCATCTCCAGGGCCCGGGCCCGGGCGGCTCCCGTTCCCTCACGGGCGGTGCGCACCACCTCCGCCCGGACGGCGGGGACGTCCCGCAACCGGTACACCAGGCTGTGGGCACGCCCCCACACGGCGGGGTCCGCGTCACCGAGCGACTCCACCAGCGCCACGGGGTCGCCGGGTGCGCCCAGGGCGGTCAGGGCATTGATCCGCAGGTGCCGGTCCGGGTCGCGCAGCAGCCGCACGTACGCCTCCGTCGCCGACCGGTCGTCCAGCCCGAGCCGCAGCGCGGCGAGCGAGGCCCCGCGCCGTACCTCCGGCTGCGGATCGCCCATCAGCCGCACCAGCATCCCGGGGCCGGCCTGCCGCTCTCCGAGCCGGCCCAGGCCGTGCGCGGCGGCCGCCCGCACCCGGGGGTCCGGGTCGTCGGAGGCCCCGACGAGGGCGGCGGCGTGCTCGGGGCCACCGGTTCTTCCCAGTCCTTTGGCCGCGGCGGCGCGGAGGTCCGGGTCCGGACTCCCCAACTCCCGCAGGAAATGGGCGATCTGATGTTCGGCAGACATGACACCCCCGGTAAGTCGGACTCCCGAGCCGTCCGGAGGTTGTACGGAGGAACTCCCTCCCCGGCCCGCACGCCCTGCCGGCCGGGCCCGCCCGGGCGCCCGTCGGCCGAACCCGTGGAACGAGGGAGCGCCCCGTGGCGGCGCCGGTGCGTGGCGGCCCGTACGCGGGTGGCGGGGGGGGCCGGCCCGGGCCCCCCCCCCCCCCCGGCCCGCCCCCCCGGCGGGGGGGGGCCGCCGACCGCCCGGG
>NZ_JBIRYZ010000007.1:0-101384 GCF_044390325.1 Streptomyces sp. NPDC018964 | reverse complement strand
CGCGGGGCGGGCCCCGCGGGGCCCCCCCCCCCCCCCCCCGGGGGGGGGGGGGCCCCCCCGGGGGGGGCGGGGGGGGGGGCGGCCCCCGGGGGGGGGGGGGGGGGCCCCCCCCCCCCCCCCCCGCCACCGAGCGGCCTCCCGGCCGGGAGGCGGGAGCCGGCGAACGGACGGAGTCCTACCGGAGAGTGATCGCGTAGACCTGCACCCGCGGATCGTTCTGCAGGCCGACGGAGCGCACCGTCTTCGACGCGTCGAGGTCCGCGGAGGCGCCGAACAGCCGCACCGGCGGGCCGTCCACGCCCTGCCCGCGCTTGATCCGGTGCGGCATCTCCAGCGCGACGGAACCGCCCTGCGGCGCCGCTCCCGCCCAGTCGCCCACGGGGACCGGCACCTCGGCGGTGGTGCCGTCGGTGTAGCGGACGGTGAGCATCGTCGTCACCGGGCCGTGGTGGGCCGCCGCGACCAGGTGCAGCCTGCCGTACGACCCGGCCGGGAGCAGCATGGCCTGACCGCGGGCCTCGACGAAGTTCGGGGCCGTACCGGACGGATCGGGGGCGTCGTAGGTCACGCCGTCCCAGACGACCGGACCGGCCGCGGGCAGCAGATCACCGTCGTAGCTCCATCCCCCTCCGTCGAAGTCGCCCTCGCCGGACGCCGCGACGGTCGCGGTGCCGTCGTGGTTCAGCTCCTTGCCGAGGTCCACGGCACACCGCCCGTCGGCGTCCGCCGCGCAGCGGGCCGCGGCGCGCACCTCGACGGTCGCGGTCCGTTCCACGCCCTCCACGCCCTTCGCGTCCGCCGTGATACGCACGGTGTACGTACCCGGTGCGGTTCCGGCCGGCACGGTCACGTCCACCGTCGCGGTCCGCTGGACCGGGAGCCGGTGGGACGTGAGCGAGAAGGGCTTCGAGGCCTTCACGGTCCAGCCGCCGGGGGCCTTCGCGTCCACGTCGACCCGCAGCGTGCCGGGCGACTGGCCCAGCACGTCCAGCTTCAGACGGACGCTCTGCGCGCTGTCGGCCGTCGGCAGGACGTCGGACGCGGTGCGGAGCGACGCGTCGAGGTGCCGGCGGGAGTCGGCCGCCGCGCGGTTCACGGACGGCGGCTCCGCCGCCTTGCCCGTACCCCACGCCGACGGCTTGCCGCTCATCTCGAAGGCGAGGGTTCCGCCCTTGGCGACCGCGTCCCAGTCCAGCCAGGTCCTGCGCAGATTCTTCCCGTCGAACTCCGCCCGCTTCACGTAGCGTTCGGTGTCGCTCGTGCCCGGCGCCCTCACGGTCAGGGTGCCGCCCTGCCGCTTCCCGTAGTCGCCGATGCGGATGACCGCCGACGGGAACTGCGGGCTGGAGACGGCGAGGAAGTCGCCGCCGTTCGTCGTCGGGTACAGCCCGAGGGACGAGAAGACGTACCAGGCCGACATGGTGCCCAGGTCGTCGTTGCCGGTCATGCCGTCGGGCCCGTCCGTGAAGAGCGTCATCGCGGCGCGGACCACGGTGGCGGTCTTGGCGGGCGCCCCGGCCCACAGGTACATGTACGGGGAGTGCAGGTCGGGCTCGTTGTTCGGGTTGTAGGTCGGCTTCCCGTAGTAGTCGTACGGCGCCGAGATCCAGTCCTCGCGCGCGGTTCCGGCGGGGTCCGCGAGGAGCTTGTCGTAGGCGAAGAAGGCGTCGAGCCGCTTCTCCGTCTTCCGCCTGCCGCCCATCAGGTCCACGAGCCCGGCCGGGTCCTGGGGCACCAGCCACTGGTACTGGTAGGCGCCGCCCTCGTGGAACTGGTGGCCCGCCTCGACGGGGTCGTACGGCGTCAGCCAGGTGCCGTCGGTCGTACGCGGCCGGAACTGCCCGATGGAGGAGTCCCACAGGTTCCGGTACCACTGGCCGCGCGCCGCGAACACGCGGGCGTCCGCGGTGTGCCCGAGGCCCTTGGCCATCAGGGCCAGCGACGCGTCCGCCGCCGCGTACTCCAGGGTCGCCGAAGCGGGATGACGGCAGTCGTTGTCACCGCCCTTGTCCGGGCAGTCCTCGCCGGGTTCCAGCCCGCTGGGTATGTAGCCGCGCTCCAGGTAGTCGGTGATTCCCGCACGGCCGTTGTAGGGGGAGTCGTCCGGCGGCGTGCTCAGGGCGTTCTTCCTGAGCAGCGCGTACGCCTCCTCCTCGTGGCCCGCGAGCAGGCCCTTGGACCACGCCTCGACGAGGAAGGGGGTCACCGGGTCACCGGTCATGATGTTGGTCTCGCTGTTGGCGAGCGACCAGCGCGGCAGCCAGCCGCCGTCCCGTCCGATCGCGACGACCGACAGCGCGACGTCGCGGGCTACCTTCGGCCGCAGCATCTGGAGCAGTTGGTTCTGCGGCCGGTGGGTGTCCCACAGCGACAGGTTCTGGTACGGCGTGAACCCGGACGCGGTACGGTTCTTCCCGTCGAAGCCCGCGTACCGGCCGTCGACGTCGCCCGCGAGGTTCGGGTGCAGTTGCGCGTGGTAGAGGGCCGTGTAGAAGGCGCGTCGCCGCTCGGTGGACCCGCCGCCGACCGTGACGGAGGCGAGCTGCCGCTCCCACGTCTCCTGCAGCGCCGCGCGGGTGGCGTCGAAGTCGTACGAGTCGTCCGTCTCCGCCTTCAGGTTCTTCCGGGCGCCTTCGAGGCCCGTGTACGAGAGGCCCACCTTGACGACGACATCACGGTCGGTGCCGGCGTCGAAGGTCACCCAGGCGCCGTTCCCGCCCTCGCCGGCCGCGTCCCGCTCACCGGGGGAGCGGGTGGAGCCCCGCCATGTGCCGTGCGAGGCGAACGGCCGGTCGAACGTCGCCGTGAAGTAGACGGTGTGCCGGTCCTTGCCCGCGCAGAAGTTGCCCGCCTCGACGCGGCCCTCGACCGTCCGGTCACCGACGACGTGCACCTCCGAGCTGTACACCCGCTGGTTGGCCTTGCCCGTGTTGAACAGGACGTTGGCCCGGTCGGTCGAGGGGAAGGTGTAGCGCTGCCACCCCGTGCGGGGGGTCGCGGTCAGCTCGGCGTCGATGCCGTACGTCTTCAACCCGACGCGGTAGTAGCCGGGTTCGGCGTCCTCGTCGTCGTGCGAGTAGGCCGAGCGGTAGGCGTCGGGGTCGACGCTGTCGACCGCTCCGGTCGTCGGCATGAGCGGCAGTTCGCCCATCACGGAGCAGCCGACGCCGGAGAGGTGGGTCTGGCTGAATCCGTGGATCCTGTCCTGCTGGTAGTCGTAGCCGCCCTGGCCGCCGGTGTCCGGACTGACCTGGACCATGCCGAAGGGGGCGCTCGCGCCGGGGAAGGTGTTGCCGAAGTTCTGGGTTCCGATGAACGGGTTCACCAGGGACGTGAGCCGGGGCGCGGCCGCGGTGTCCTGGGCCACGGCCGGCGCCGGGCCCAGGACACCGCCAGCGACGACCAGCGCGGCGAGGACTGCCGATGCGCGGTGGCGCAACCGGCGGAGGGGTCTGTGCATGGAAGTGGTCTCCTGTTCCTCACCCGTCATGTGCTGCGCGACATGAGAGGTGATCTCCGAGCGGCGGACGGAGTGGGCACGGTGGAGCGCCGGTCCGACAGGACCCGGCGCTCGTACGTCCACGCGGGGTCATGCACGAGGAGGCGGCAGTGTGCGGGTCATCGCGGTGAGTCTCCCTTTGCGGCGCGATCAGCGGCACTCGGCTGGACGGAAGCGGACTAGATCACGCACTTGACATCGTTGTCAATACTTTTGGCACCGGCACGTCACCGTGGTGCGGAGCACCACTCGGGCGTTGCCGGCCCGGTCGGCACGCTCAGTGGCGGAACGCGTCGACGGGCTCGATGCGCGCCGCGCGGAGCGCCGGACAGACGCCCGCGACGAGACCGGTCACCAGCCCGATCACGGGAGCCAGGACGGCGACGGTCAACGGCAGCACCGGCGTCCACCGCTGGACGACGGCGACCCCCACCACCGTGACCACGCCGACCGCGGCGCCCACCAGGCCGCCGACACCGCCGATCAGGGCGCTCTCGGCGAGGAACTGCGCCACCACGTGCCGCCGGCGCGCGCCCGGCGCCCGGCGCAGCCCGATCTCCCCGGTGCGCTCCAGGACGGCGATGAGCGTGGTGTTGGCGATGCCGACCGTCCCGATGGCCAGGCTGACCCCCGACAGGAGGAGGAACAGACCGTCCAGGTCGGTGCTCACGTCGTTCCTCAGGGTGCGCGGATCGGGCGGTGCCACGGCCCGCAGTACGTCCGGCCGGTCCGGCCGCAGGGCGAGCGGGAGCTGTCCGGCGACGTCGGCGGCGGCCCCCGGCTCCGTGTCGACGATCACCCGGGCGGGCTGGTCCCGTTTGCCGGGCGGCCCCCACGTCCGGTGCGCGGTGCCGCGCGGCACGACCACGGAGGACAGCACCTCCGCCTTGCGCTCGACGTCACCGATGATGCCGATGACGGTGAACGGCGTCCCGCCGATGAAGATCACCGGCCGCCGGTCGAGCCGGCTGACGCCCAGGCGCCGCGCGGCGCCGGAGCCGAGGACGGCCACCGGTTCGGCCCGCCCGTCCGGGACGGAGTCGAAGAGCCGCCCGCCGCGCAGGGTGGCGCGCAGTTCGGTGCGCTCGGCGTCGGACAGCCCGGTCGTCTCGATCCCGTCGGGCCGGTACCGGCCCGAGGTGGGCCGGTCCAGCAGGCCGATGACGTTGAGCAGCGAGGACTTGCCGGAACCGGACGCGCCGACGACGGCGACGCACTCCCCGCCGCGCACCGTGAGGTCGCAGGAGCGGACCGCGGTGACCGGCGGCTCCACCGGGTAGACGAGTTCCAGCTCCGCGAGGTCGACGACGGGCGGCGCGGGGGGAGGTCATGAGCCCTCACCCCGCGACGCGCCCCGGCCGCCGGCGGACGTCGGCGACCCGTCCTCCGGCCGGGAGATCACCACCCGCTCGCCGTCCCGCAGCGACCCGCCGCGCTCCGGAGCCACGGCGACCGTCCCGTCGGCCGACATCCCCGCCGTCACCGCGACGGTCCGCTCCTCGCCGGAGGGCAGCGCCCGTACGACGTTGGTGGTGCCGTCCGGCGCGGCGAACAGGGCCGAGACCGGCACCACGAACACCTCGCCGGAGCCGGCCGCGGTCTCGATCGTCAGCCGCACGTTCGTACCCGCCGGCCGGGCGTCCAGCGCGCCCTTCGGCCGCACGGTCAGCGCATGGCTCGACGCCCCCGTCTCCGGGTCCTGGACGAGCGCGCCCACGGAAGCGACCGTCCCCTCGGCGGACACCCCCGTGGTCTCCGGGAGGATGCGCACCGGCTGGCCCTCGCGCACCAGGTCGCGCTGCCCGGGGCTGAGGCCCCCGGTGATCTCCAGACGGCCCGACGACAGGGTCACCGGCGGCGCCTTGACCGGGGCCCCGACCGTCGCGCGGGTGGCGGCCACCCGGGCGGGGAACGCCGGCAGGAACACGAACTCGGCGGCGGGGAGCATCGGGTCGCTCCTGGCGCGCAGTGCGGCGAGGTCCCTCCGGGCCCGTTCCAGCCGTTCGACGGCGCGCCCGACGCCCCGCCCCTGCCGGTCACCGTCCTCCCGGGCGGTGGCCAGCGCGTCCTCGGCCTCGGCGACCCGGTCCCGGGCACCGGTCAGGGCCTGCTGGTCGCCCGTGGTGGGCACGTCGTACCCGAGGGCCTCGTACAGGGAGCGCAGGGCGTTCTTGGTGCCCGCGCCGAACCGGCCGCCGGACTCGCCCGGGTCGTGCCCGAGCCGCTTCAGCGCGGCCTGCGACCGGGCCACGTCGTCGCCCTCGGCGCCCGCCCTGAGGTCGCGGTAGGCCGGCTTGGCGCCCGGCAGGGCGAACAGCGGGCGGCCCGAGACCTCCAGGATCACCCGGCCGGGGTGGATCTCCCGCCCCGCCCCGGCCCGGACGGCGGTGACCACGGCCTGCGCCTCCTCAGTCGAGGGCGTGACGTCGACCGTGCGCGAGGCGGTGACGTCGCCGCGCAGCAGGACGGTGGACCGCAGCACCCGCCGCTCGACGACCGTGGTCAGGGTGCTGGGCCCGGGGCCCGCCGCGTCCGTGGCCACCGGCTGGGGCGAGCGGATCGCGGAACCCGCGGCGAAGCCCCCGGCCAGCAGGGCCGCCGCGACGACCGTGCTGCCCGCCAGGGTGCGGCGCCTGCCGCGCAGCGTGTTCTTCGGCACGCTCATCACTCCCTTCGACGACCGGCGTCACTGACCGAGGAGTTCGGCGGCCCGCCGCATGACGGCCTCCTTGCCCCGGGCGTACTCCGCCAGTTCCTGGCTCCTGTCGTCCACGACGCCCTCCTGGTAGGCGCGTTCGACCGCGGCCAGGGTCTCGGCGAGGCGGGTCCGCCGTCCGCACCGCACCTCCGCGACCGCCACCGCCCTCTCCTCCGCCGAGGCGGTCGCGGTCTCCCAGCGGGGGTCCGCCCAGGCGTCTCGGGGACTGCCGTAGTCGAATCCCGCCCGCCCCGTGCAGGCGCTCCACTCGGCCCGCACCCGGACCACCCGCGGGTCCTCGTCGATCTTCCCCTGGAGGTTGACGGCGAGGCCGTTGGGATGGTTCTCGTCCCAGCGCGGACCGCTGTGCTCGCGCAGGGCGCGGCGCGCCTCCCCCACGCACCCGCCGGCGGGCACCTTCCGCCCGGCGACGGTGCCGGAGCCCCGGCCTGTGAGCACGGTGCGCAGTTGCGACGACACGCGGAATCCGGTCGCGCGCTCACCGCACCGATGAATCACTGAGTCGAGCGGAGTCCCGAGCGTGTCCCCGACAACCGCGCGGGCCACCGGCGGGGTTCGCACTACAATCCACGCGACCGACTTGGGGGTACCGGATGGAAACCGTCATCGTCCAGTTACCGGAGGCCACAGCGGTGGTCCCGGGGGAAACGGGCAGACCCGGACTGCTGCACCTCGGTCCCGGGGACGTCATCGAGTTCGGCCGCGGCGTACCGGGAAACGGAACCACGGCGGTCAGCCTGCCGGATCCCGGGATCTCACGCCGCGCCGGGCAGCTGGAGGCTGCGGGGGACTACTGGCGGCTGTCCAACTTCAGCCGCAGCATGGCGTACGTCGTGGAGAACCTGGAGGGCGCGGGCGAGTACATCACCGTGGCACCCGGACGCCTCGGCGCGCCGGTGCCGTTCGAGTTCTCCCGGGTGGTGCTGCCGGCCCTGACCGGGAGCGCCGCCTTCAAGGTGTTCGCACCGCAGCACGCCTACCTCGGGGAGCGGCCCGGCGACGGCGCCGGCGAGCAGACCGTGCACCCCTTCGCCCTAGACCCCACGTCGAAGTACTTCCTCGTCCTCGTCGCCCTGTGCGAGCCACGGCTGCGGGACCCCTCCGACCCGGCACTGCCCGGCGCCGGGGACATCGTGGAGCGGCTGCGCCCGCTGGACTCCTGCCGGAGCCTGACACGCTCGGCGGTCAACTACCACATCGACTACCTCGCGTTCGCCAAACTGCGCCTGCCGCACGCCGACGAGGCGTCCGGCGACGGCCCGCGCACCGGCGCCAAGCGCGCCCAACTGGCCTTCATGGCACTGAGGTTCGGCCTGGTGCGCGAGGAGCACCTGGCGCTGCTGCCGCCGCGCAGCCGCCGTACCGCGCCGCAGGAGGCCGGCGCATGACGGCGCACGAGGCACCCGACGACCTCGACCCGGGACCGCCCAGGCTGCCCGAAGGGTTCCGCGTCGACGGGGAATGGGAGCTCGGCGCGGTCATCGGCTCCGGGGGCTGGGGCACCGTGTACGAGGCCCGCTCGCTCGCCGACGGCACGCCCGTCGCGGTGAAGGTGCTGCCGACCGGAGCCCTCGGGCCCGGCCCGCGCACCGCCTTCGGCGAACTCGTCGCCCGCGAGGTGCGGTTCAGCGCCGGGGCGGACCACCCCCACCTCGTCCGCACCCGCGCCGTGCGCACCCTCTCGGTACCGGACCTGCCGGCCCTGGACGGGGCGACCGCCCTGGTCATGGACCGTGCCGAAGCCAGCGTGAAGGACGTCCTGGACGCCGCGGAGCCGGGCCGGGCGGCCGCCGACGCCGCCCGGATCCTCGGCGGCGTCGCCGCCGGCCTCGCCCACATGCACGGCGCCGGATGGGTGCACGGCGACCTCAAACCGGCCAACGTCCTGCTGGGCGCGGGCGGGCAGGTGTGGCTGGCGGACTTCGGGCTCGCGGTGGAGCTCGACGGGAGCCACGCCCATCTGCCCCCGCTCGGCACCCTGGACCACCTGCCTCCCGAGTGGTGGTCCCAGCGCACCGGAACGCTCGGCTCGGTGGTCCGGCCGACCGCCGACATCTGGGCGTTCGGCGTCCTCGCGCACCAGGTGCTCACCGGCGGCCTGCACCCCTTCCCCGGTGCCACCGCCCGGGCCCGCTCCCTCGCGGCCCAGTCCTACGCGCGCGGCACCGCGCCGCTGCGGCTCGACGCCGGACTCGACGAGGGCTGGCGCGGCCTGATCGCCGACTGCCTGGCCCCCGACCACGCCTCCCGGCAGCCGCACACCGCGCGACGGCTCGCCGCCCGGGTCGAGCGGCTGGTCCGGGACGCGCGCCCGCACCGCCGGCGCGGGGGACCGGCCCTGGCCGCCCTCCTGGGCCTGACCGCGGCGGCCGTCGCCGGTACGGTGTTGCTCGCGGGCGACGACCACGCGGGCGACGACCGCCCCGGGGACACCCCGGTCCGGGTCGCCGACGCCCGCACCAGGGTACCCGGCGCCCTGCGGCCGGACGCCGACGTGCCCGACGCCCTCCGGCCGGTCATCGACCGCGCCGCCCACCGCTGCACCGACGAGGAGGTCACACCGGCCCTGCTCGCCGCCATGCTGAAAGCGGAGAGCGACTTCGACGTGAACGCCGCCCGCCCCGCCACCGACGAGTACGGCATCGCCATGTGGACGCCGTCGGTGTTCCGCGCGTGGGCCGTCGACGGGGACGGTGACGGCGACAAGGACCACATGTCGGCGCCGGACGCGATCGCCACCATGAGCCTGTACGCGTGCTGGCTGGACCAGCGCTTCAAACAGGCGGGGCTGCCGAAGGAGGACCTCCAGGCCCTGGTCGTCGCGGGCTACCGCACCAGCGACCGGACCGTCATCGAGGAACGCGGCGTCCCCGAACGGGTACGGCCGCACGTGGAGGAGGTACTGCGCCACCTCGCCGCGTACGAGCGGTGAGCGGCCCACGCCCCGCCCACCGCCCGTACCCGTCCCCCGCCGGGGCTACCGCGCGCCGCACTCCGGGACGCCCGGCAGCTTGTTGTCCGGCGAACTGATGTAGACGCTGGAAACGTAGCCACCGTGCTGCGGCAGGTAGGCCCACCATTCGTTGGTGTACGGCGGCACGGTGACGACCTGGCCCCTGACCTGGCAGCCCACCAGCACCTCCACGCCCGCCGGCAGCTGCCGCAGCGGCGGCCTGCCGGTGGACGGGTCCTCGCGCACGTTGACGAACTCGCTCCACGTCCCGAACCACGTCCCGGACGGCCGCACCGCCCCCGGAACGTTCAGCGAGCGGGTCAGCCGGCCGATGTCGGTGTACGCCTTGCCGTACGAGGTGCCGAGCGGGTGCAGCGTGAGCACGGCCACGATGGCCCGGTCACCGGCGCCGACCGTGCCGGTGCTGTGCAGCGCGGGCCGGTCCAGGTCCACCGCGGCCGCGTTGGTCCGGGTGCCCCGGTCCGCGGTCACGCCCGCCGCGGAGGACGGTGTGCCGCAGGTGCCGTCGGGGAAGTCGCCCGACCATCCCTGCTTCACCGCCCACGGCCGCTCGAACGCCCCGGCGATGCCGAAGTGCTGGTCGAAGCGGTCCGAGGCGCAGCGCGTGCTCCGACGCAGGTTGCCCATGACGAAGTCGCGCACGGGGGCGGGCGCCCGGTCCAGGAGGTACCGGTAGATCGTCACGGTGTCCCGCGCCGAGAGCGCGGTGTAGCCCCAGAACTCCTCGTACCCGGCGGGCGGCGGCACGGTGTCGTCGAGCCCCAGCCTGGCCACCATGCGGTCGATGATCGCCGAGCGGCCGTAGTTCCTCCAGTAGTGGGTGGCCGCGTCGTCGTCGCTGCTGCGCAGCATCGGCTCCAGCCGCGCCCGGTCGGCTTCGGGGACGGCGTGGTCGGGTCCCCGGTTCCACAGGAAGTCCAGGGCCAGCAGCAGCTTGACGACCGACGCGGACCTGAACCGCGCGTCGGACGCGATCTGTTCGGTGTACGTCCCGGTCTGCCGGTCGAACACCGCGACACCGGCGGTGACGCCCGCCGGCACCTGCGCGGCGGACGACACGGTGTCCCCGGCACCGGCACGCCGTTCCTCCCCGGCGGCCGCCGGGGCGACCGCACACCACACCAGCAGCAGGACGGCCGCGGCCGCCGGTAACAGTCGCCCGGCTCCGGGCAGGGTCGTACCTCTCGCTCTCATCGTCACTCCGTCGTCGCAGGTTCCACCGATGATGACACCGCCACGGTAGGCACCCACGGGAGTCCGGTGACCCTGACACCTGTCAGGTCACGACGGCCCGCCCCCGGCGGGACGCCGGGGACGGGCCGGTGCGGTACGCCTCAGATCAGTTCGGGCTGCGGTTCCGGTCGCCGCGCCGGTGCGGTCCCCGGCTCCCACAGCGCGGTGGTCCGTACGTAGCCGTAGATCACCGAGGCCGTCGCCAGCACCAGCAGCGGTCCGGCCGCCCAGGGGTGCTCGGCCATCGTCAGCGGCAGGAACCGGTAGGACAGCAGGAGCGCGGCGAAGACCGTCGCGCCGTAGGCGGCCAGCCGGACCCCCGACCGGTCCCAGCCCCGGTCGAACGAGCGCAGCGCCGCCTCGATCGTGAGCGTGAACACCACGCCGGCGAGGAGGTCCGCGCCGTAGTGGTAGCCGAATCCCAGCGTCGCGGCGAGCGTGGCGACCAACCAGAACGTCCCTGCGAACCGCAGGGCGCGGGGTCCCTTCCGGGAGTGGATGAAGATCGCGGTGGCCCACGCCGTGTGCAGGCTGGGCATGCAGTTCCGCGGGGTGATCCCGTCGAACGGCATGGGGTGCGGGGTGTCGACCGGCGGCGGCGTCCGCGGCCACAGGTCGGCCACGGCCCAGGGCTCGCTGGGCGGCATGTCCGGGGCCCACAGGCTGACCGCCGCCCAGTGCTCGGTGCCCGTGCCGTAGGCGAAGAGCGGTCCGACCACCGGGAAGATCATGTAGAAGGCGGGCCCGACGAGGCCGATCACCAGGAACGTGCGCACCAGGTGGTGGCGCGGGAAGCGCCGCTCGGCCGCCACGTGGCGCAGCTGGTACAGCGCGGCGATGACCGCGGCCACCGCGAGATTGCCGTAGACGAAGTCGAGGAAGTTGAAGCCGACGGGGCCGGTGGCCGTCACGATCCGGCCGGCCAGCCACGACGGGTTCCCCAGCGCGTGATCGGCGGTGGCCACGTACTGGTCGAGCACCGTCAGGCGGGTCTTCGACGTGATGAGAAGCCAGGTGTCACCGGTCTTGCGGCCGGCCATCAGCAGCAGGGCCAGCCCGACGCCTTTCAGGAGCAGGACCCGTTCCCGGCCGGTGCGGCGGGTGACGGCGACGACCGCGCAGCCCAGAATCACCCACAGGGCGCCGTTGCCGAAGGGGTGGCCGCCGTCCGTCCCGGCGTCGGCCGCCCACCGGACCACCAGGAAGACGACGTCGACGCCGATCGCCGCGCCCACCGCTATGAACCGCTCCCGCCAGGTGAGCACCACCATCATCAACGCCATGGCGGCGTACAGCAGGCCGCCCGACTTGGGGGCGTACACGACCTCCCGCGCCTGGTTGGTGATCGGCCCCGGCAGGCCGTAGTGACGCGCGGCGAACTCCAGCGCGACGAGGAACCCGAGGGTCACGGCCCCCGCCGCGATCCAGAGGGCCGTCCGCGGCCGACGCCACACGGAGGGCGCGGTGTCCGGATTCGTTCGCGAAAAGTTCTGCGGTGGTATGTGTCTCACTCTTGGCTGCTTTGTTAGAAGTCGGTCATGTCAGGGCGGGTTCCGCTCGTCACCTTCCGGCCGGAGCCGCCTTCCCCCACAAGAGCGGCCCGTCGGAGCAAGACGGAAGGACCGCGGCTCGGGTTCCGGTCACCGCCGCTCCTCGCGCGGTCGGCCGCTCGCACCGCGGCGGGACGACGCCGTCGCGGGCGGCACCCGTGGAAACCCGCGTCGCGGCAGGGGTGACGTCAAGGGGCCCGCCCGGCGGACGTACGGGGATCGCCGGGCACCGGTCCGGGCCCGGCCGCGAGGCGGTCGTACAAGGAGCACCGGCCTCGTGGCGCCCGCGGCCGGGGCGGGCCCGGCCGCGGTGCGCGCGGATACGGCGCGCTCACTCCGGCAGCGTCCCCGCCGCGTCCCCCCAAGCCCCGAGACACCTCACGCCCCCTCGATCCGCCCCTGTACGCCACCTGTGCCCCCGATGTGCCCCCCAGGCCTCGCGCCGAGCGAAGCACAGCGAATCCGAGCAGGTCAAGAGCGATGCGGGAGCCGCGCGGGCGCGCGACGGCGGCGGCGTCCCGGTCGCGGCCCTGGCCTGCGTCCTCTTCCCCACCGCGCTCGCGGCCGTGACGGACGTGACCCTCGCCACCGGCATCGCCCTGGGCGGGACGTGCCGGGGGGCGTCCGCCGGGCCCGCAGACAGACGCCCGGCGGACATGGCGGTCGTCGTCCCGACGATCCGGCCCGCCGCCCGCGGCGCGCCGTGGCGCCTGTGGGGGCCACCGTGCCGAGCACCGTGGCGCTCGCGCCGTCCCGTACGCGTCCGGCGTACCCGGGCCGACCCTCCCGGCGCACGGCTCCCGGATCCGGGACGTGACGATCCCGGGCCCGGTGACGGTGCCGGCCGGATTCCCGCCGGGCCGGCCGGGCGGCGTCACCGACCCGCGCCGGGCGGCGGCGGACGGCGCACCGGATCCGGGGCGCCGCGGGGAGCCGGACACCGTCCGAACCGTCCGCGTGCCGCCCGCCGATGAGTTCCGGTGCGCGGCGCGGTCGTATCAGGTACACGCACCCGGAGGCGGAGGACACCATGCCACGGAAGATCAACGCCAGCCTGTTCATCTCGCTCGACGGCGTCGTCGAGGCGCCCGACCAGTGGCACTTCCCGTACTTCGACGACGAGATGGGAGCCGCCGTCGGCGCGGGCCTGGCCACCACGGAGGTCCTGCTCTTCGGCCGCAGGACGTACGACAGCTTCGCCGGCGCCTGGCCCGGGCGGGAGGCGGCGGGCGGCGAGGACGCGGGCTTCGCCAAGCAGCTCGGCGACATACGGAAGATCGTCTTCTCACGCAGTCGGCTCGACCTGGAGTGGCGCAACTCCGAGCAGGCGCGGGGCGACGTCGCCGAGGTCGCCGCCGCGCTGAAGAACGAGCCGGGCGGTGACATCGCGCTGAGCGGCTCGATCTCCGTCGTCCGGCAGCTGCTGGCCGCCGGCCTCCTCGACGAACTGCGCCTGCTCGTCCACCCCATCGCCGTACGCAAGGGCATGCGCCTGTTCGACGAGGGCGAACCGCCGATCCCGCTGAAGCTGCTGAGCTCCGAGACGTTCACCACGGGCGTGCTGAACCTCGTGTACGCACCCGACACCGCGCCGCCGACGGGCGGTTACGAGGAGGCCGTCGCCACGCTCGGGGAGTGAGGGCGCGCGACGCCACCGGTTTCCCGTACGGGACGTCGCCGAGGCCGCGGAAGGCGCCGCCGGGCCACTCACCACGTGGCCGACGCTCGCGCGCCCGCCGGTCGTGCCGGGGAACCGTACCGCGCGGACTTCCCGACAGCGGTGCGCCGCGGCCCCGTCGCTGGTTAGGGTGGCGGGCGGAGACTGATCCCGATGCCCTCGGCCGGGGGGGAAGGACGGGCCGGCGGGTTCGGGGTCGCACAGGCCGATGGCCCCCGCGCGGGCCACGTCAGGCACGACGGGGGAGTGGCTCGGTGGTGGGACGACGGCGCCGGCGGAAGCCGGGGGACACGCCGACCGGCGTCGGTGGCGCGGGACGGCTCCCGGCGGTCCCCGGGGGCGCGGCATCACGGCAGCCGCGGGCGACACGGGCGACAGGGCGTCGGTCCCGCGAGGAGGGGAAGGCGCGTGGCGTCCGCCGGACGGTCCACGACGGTGCGGGGGGCTCCGCGTGACCGGCCGGCCGGCGCCCGCGGTGCTGCCCCTGCCGCTGCGCGCGTGGCTCGGGCCGATCGCGGCCCTCGCCGCGTTGGTGGTCGTCGCGCTCGGGGCCCTGTACGCCGGCGACGACGAGCCCGGCACGACGGACACGCGGATCCTGGCGGCGGTGGACGGCGCGGGGCCGCCGTGGCGGCATGTCGCTCTGGCCGTCGACTTCCTGGGGGAGCCCGCGGGAGCGGCGACGCTGGTCATCGGCACAGTGACGGGCTGCCTGCTGCTCCGGCGCCCTCGCGCGGCGGTCCTCGTCGTCGCCGGCACCGGGGCGAGCGTGGCGACGACGAAGCTGCTCAAGCCCCTCGTGGGACGCGCCATCCACGAGGGGAGCCTGTCCTACCCGAGCGGGCACACCGCCTTCCTCACCGCGTTCGCCCTCGTGGTGGCGCTGCTCGCGGCCGGCCGGCTCGGCCTCGGCAGGACGGCCGGCACGTCACTCGTGCTCGCCGCGGCACTGGTCGCCGGCGCCGCGATGGGCTGGGCGCAGGTCGCCCTGAGCGCGCACTACCCGACCGACACCCTCGGCGGCTGGTGCACCGCGCTGGTGGTGGTACCGGCGACCGCGTGGCTGGTCGACCGTGCGGCCGACCGGCCGGCCGTCCGCACGGCCGACGCCGGTCGGCCGGAGCCCCGCTGACGTCACACCAGGCGGCGGAAGACCGGCTTCACCGGGCGTCCGCCCAGCCACGGGGTCGGGTCGCCGGCGTCCAGCGCCTTCCGGTACACCGCGCACGCCTGGGCCACCACGTCCACGGTGTGCTCGATGTCGGCGTCCTCGAGCGCGCTGCTCACCACGAACGACGGGGCCAGCACCCCGCCCGCGAGGAGCCGGCGCAGGAACAGCGTGCGGTACGCCTGTGAGGGCTGCCCCTTCGCGTCGAGGGTGGCGAAGACCAGGTTGCTGGCCCGGCCCCGGACGACGACGTGGTCGCCCACGCCCATGCCGGCCGCGGCCTCGCGGACACCGGCGGCCAGCTTCTCGCCGAGCGCGTGCAGCCGCGCGGTGACGCCCTCCTCGACGTACGTGGCCTGCACGGCCATCGCGGCGGCCAGGGAGTGCGTCTCCGCGCCGTGCGTGGTGGACAGCAGGAACACCCGCTCGCCGGAATGGCGCAGCCCGCCCCGCTCCATCAGCTCACGGCGCCCGGCCAGCGCGGAGACGGCGAACCCGTTGCCCAGCGCCTTGCCGAACGTGGAGAGGTCGGGGACCACGCCGTACAGGCCCTGGGCGCCCGCCTCGGACCAGCGGAAGCCGGTGATCATCTCGTCGAAGACCAGGACGCAGCCGTGCCGGTCGGCCAGCTCGCGCAGGCCGGCGAGGTACCCGGGCGGCGGCTCGGAGTGGGTGGCGGGCTCGAGGATCAGGCAGGCGACCTCACCCCGGTGACGGTCCAGCAGCTCCTCCGTGGCGGCCAGGTCGCCGTAGGGGAACGCCACGGTGAGGTCGGTGGTCACCGCCGGGATGCCGGCCGACATCGGCGTGGTGCCGATGAACCAGTCGTCGACGGAGAAGAACGGGTGGTCGGCGCAGACGGCCACCCGCGGGCGCCCGGTGGCGGCGCGGGCGAGGCGCACCGCGGCGGTGGTGGCGTCGGAGCCGTTCTTCGCGAACTTCACCATCTCCGCGGTCGGCACCGTGGCCAGGAAGCGCTCCGCTGCGTCGGCCTCCACGACGGACGGCCGCACGAAGTTGCCGCCGCGGTCGAGTTCCCGCCGCACCGCCTCGGTCACGCGCGGGTGGGCGTGGCCGAGGCTGACCGACCGCAGGCCGGAGCCGTACTCGACGTAGCGGTTGCCGTCGACGTCCCACACGTGGGCGCCGCGGCCGTGGCTGATGACCGGGGCCAGGTTCTCGGGGTACTGGTCGTCACCCTTGGCGTAGGTGTGCGCGCCGCCGGGGATCAGGGCGTGCAGCCGCTCGTTGACCGCCCGTGAGCGGGGCAGTCCGAACTCTTCGGTGTCCACGGTGACCTCAGCCCTCCCTGCGCTTGAGGACCTCGGCGAGGCTCGGCGCCTCCCGGTCCCGCCGGGACACGGACGTGACCGGCAGCGGCCAGTCGATGGCGAGGTCCGGGTCGTCGAAGGCGATCGTCACGTCCTCGGCCGGATCGTGGGGGCGGTCGATCCGGTACGAGGTGTCGGCGGTGTCGGTCAGCGCCTGGAAGCCGTGCGCGCACCCCGCCGGGATGTACAAGGACGCCTGCGTCTCGCCGGACAGCTCGAAGGAGGCCCGGCCCAGGTAGGTCGGCGAGTCCGGCCGCAGGTCCACGACGACGTCGAAGATCCTCCCGTACGAGCACCGCACGAGTTTCGCCTCGCCGGCGCCGGAGCGCAGGTGCAGTCCGCGCAGCACGCCCCGGACCGAGCGGGACACGCTGTCCTGGACGAAGGCGTCCGGGTCGATGCCCACCGAGCGGACCACGTCGGCGTCGAAGGTGCGGCAGAAGAAGCCGCGCTCATCGGCGTACGGCGTCGGTTCGAACAGGTATGCGCCGGCGATCGCCGGGACTTCGGTCGCTTTCATGGAGCCTCCTGGCGGGTGTGGGTGTGACCGGTCACCGGGAACAGGGCCTCGGTCAGGGCGGTGAACTGGTCCTCGAGACGCCGGGCGATGTCCTGGTTCCGCTCGACGAGGCCCCGCCGCAGCTCCGCCGATCGCTTCTCCAGCTCCCGGAACTGCTCGAGCAGCCGGTCGGCGTCGACCTCGCGGGCCGGGTGGCAGTAGGCGCCCAGCCCCATCCCGGCCATGAGCGCGTCGCTCTTCGCCGCGTAGCTGAGCGCCAGCGTCGGCGTGCCGGTCCTCAGTGCGCAGACCAGGTTGTGGTAGCGGGTCGCCACCACGGTTTCGGCGGCCGCCGTCTCCTCCATCAGGCCGGCCAGCGAGGTGGCTCCGGCGACGGTGACCAGCGGCGAGTCCACCGCGCCGGCGATCGCCTCGGCCACCGGCGCGTCGCACGCGTCGCCGGTGAGCAGCCGGACCGGCCTGCCCTCCTCGGCCAGCGCGCGGACGAACCGGGTCGTCCCGTCGAGGTAGCGCCGGTGGATCTCCTCGGCCCGGTCGCGGTCGTCGTTGCCGCCGTGGAAGTCCATGACGCCGACGCAGACCAGTCCCGGGGAGGTGCGCGCGGGCGGTGCCGGCAGGGCGAACGCGAGGTCCGGGTGGACCTCGTCACGCGCGGTGTCCACGCCCATCGCCCGCATCGCGTCGCGGGACAGGCCGTCCCGGTACGACCGGTGGGCGGCCAGCCGCGCCGACCGGCGCACCAGGGCCCGGGTCGGCCGGTCGCGGATCGTGTCCGCGCCGACGCCGACCAGCGCGACCCGGGTGCGCAGCAGCCGGCCGCTCGCGCAGAGCAGGAACAGCGAGTACGGGAAGCCCCACGGCCGCAGCGGCAGCGTGGCCTCCAGGACGCCCATGCCCGGCACGATCACCACGTCGTGCCGGCGCACCCAGGCGGCCGTGCGGACGGCGTCGACGAGTTTGCCCAGGCCCTTCGCCGCGACCGCGCCCGCACGTGACGCGGTCCGGTACTCCCCGCGGTACCAGTGCAGCCGCGTCGCGGGGATCCGGTACCGGGCCGCGACGACCTCGGGGCCGCCGCACATCGCGTCCACGACCGCCTCCGGGTGCTCGGCGCGCAGGTACCCGAGGACGGCTTCGAGCGACCCGTCGTTGCCGAGGTTGCCGGACCCGAGCAGCCCGAACACCCCGACGCGCACCGGAGTCACGCCCGCCTCCGCTCTCGCCCGGCGACGAGGGCGTCGACGGAGACACCGGACAGGGCCGGGTCGACCGGGGCGCGGTCCTCGACCCGCTCGCCGGCGCCCGGCCGGGCCCGGCTGGCCATCCACGCGGCCAGGTGGCGGTGGCAGGCGCGCCGGTCGGCCGGGGACAGCGGCGCCCGCCGGATCGCCGAGACGAATCCCCAGACGTACTCGGCGAGCAGCCGGGGCGTCGGGTGCAGCGGGCCCGCCCGGCGCGGGTCCAGGTTGACGCACCGGGAGCGCTTGGACGGGTTCGCCCGCTCGGCGCGGGTGGGGTGGTCGCGGCGGAAGTACAGCAGTTCCGGCACCTGGTGGAAGGGACCGTGCAGGCCGATCTCGGCGACGAACGTGCGGTCCGCGTGGTGGTAGCTGTCGTGCGGCTTCACCCTGCGCAGCACGTCGGCCCGGATCACCCCGTAGAAGTCGTCGCCGCCGGGCTCGAACAGCATGCTGCGGAAGCGCACCGGCGCGTGCGGCGAGTCGGTGGCGAGCGTGTACGCGTACGGCACCTTCACCTTCCCGTCCTCGTCGATGACCGCCTGGTCGGCGTGGGCGAGGATCACCTCGGGCCGCTCGTCCAGCGCCTGGACGCAGCGCCGCAGCAGGTCCCGGGCGTACAGGTCGTCGTGCGAGGCCCACTTGAACAGCTCGCCGCGGCACTCGGTGAACACGTAGTTGTGGTTCGGCGCGGCGCCGATGTTGCGGGGCAGCCGGATGTAGCGGATGCGTGAGTCCCGGGCCGCGTACGCGCGGCAGATGTCCTGGGTGCCGTCCGTCGAGGCGTTGTCGGAGATGACCAGCTCGAAGTCCTCGTAGGTCTGGCCGAGCAGGGCGTCGAGCGACTCGGCCAGGTACTCCTCGCCGTTGTACACGGGCAGGCCGATGCTCAGCCGGGGCTGGGTGGTCATGGCGTCCTCACTTCACGAAGGGTGTTCTGGTGGTGCTCACGCAGGGCGGACCGCAGGTGCAGCCACCACACGGCCGAGGAACAGACGGTCGCGGCGGCGACGCCCCAGGCCGAGCCGGCCGTGCCGGCCACGGCCGCCCCGCCGAGCCCGCCGACGAGGTAACAGGCGGAGGCGAACAGCTGGGCGCGCAGGCTGCGCGGGGCCGCGCCGAGCGCGCGCAGCCCGGCCGCCGCGCCGGTGCCGAGGCCGGCGCCCGCGACACCGAGCGTGACCGGTACGACGAGCTCCGAGGCGGAGCTCCAGACGCCGCCGAGCACCAGCTCGCCGGCCCCGTCCGGGACCAGCAGCAGCGCCCCGCCCCAGAGCAGCGCGGCGACGGCCTGCCCGCCGCCCAGCACGAGGCAGAACGCGCCGACGCGGTGCGGGGCCCGCCGCAGCACCCGGGCCGCCTCCGCGACCGTGACCAGGGACAGCCCCATCAGCACGGCCATGAACGGGCCGAGCAGCAGCTCGGCGCCCCGGATCACACCCACCGCGCCGACCCCGACGATCACGCCGAGCCCGTACGCCCGCAACTGGCTCGCGCCGCTGTTGCTGACGTTCTCGACCAGGTACCGGTAGCCGAGATCGCGGTGCTCGCGCACCCACGCGCGCGCTCCGGTGAGCCGGGGCCGGATGCCGGACTGGAGACAGCCGTACACCGCGGCCACCGCGGCGGACCCGCCCCAGGCCAGCACGAAGGCGGCCACGCTGCCCACGCGGGCCGCCAGCACCAGGGCCGGGACGAGCGCGACGCCCCACACGAGGTCGTTGACGAACGCCTTCCGCCCGGCGCCGGCGGCGAAGAACGCGAACCGCCAGGCGTCCTGCAGCAGCAGCCCCGGCAGTACGACACCGAGGCAGACGAACGCGGGCCCCACGCGGCCGCCGAGGGCGAGCCCCGCCAGCACGGACGCCGCGCCGAGGGCGGCGCCGACGCCGAGCGCGGCGCCCGACGACCGGGCAGCCGCCCCGCGCCAGGACGCCTCCGGCACACCGCTGAAGCGCACCACGAGCGGGTCGGTGGCCAGTCCGCGGGAGACGTTGAGCACCACGCCGTAGGTCACCCAGGCGAGGCCGAACACGCCGAACGCGGTGACCCCCAGCGAGCGGGCCACGTAGACGCCCACCGCGAAGTTGCTGATGCTGGAGGCCGCCTGGTCGGCCAGTCCCCAGGACAGCCGCCCGGCGACGGCCCGCCCGGCGCCGGCCGCCTTCGTCCTCGTCCCCGTCTTCTCCCCCTCGGTGGTCATCGGCGTCATGCCTTGATCAGCCCGGCACCGCGCAGGGCGTCGGCCGCGGCGGCGACGGTGTCGAACGGCAGCCCGGACCGCTCGGCGACGTCCAGCAGACCGTGCTCGCCGTCGGAGAGGCTGAGCACCCAGAGCATGGCCATCTGGGCCTGCTTGGTGTCGCTGCGGCCGCCGAGCGCGTCGTACAGCCCGCGCCGGCCCAACTGCGGCTCGCCGTAGGGGCTGAGGTTGAGGTAGCGCCGGTTGCGGTCCAGCACGGCGAACGCCTCGCGGCAGACCGCGAGGGTGTCCGCCATCGCCTCCGGGGAGACGAGGTCCAGGTCGTCCGCCGAGGTGTGGTACTCGGGATAGCCGGCGTACGGCGTCCGGCTGAGCGAGCCCACGCCGAGGTCGAACCCGGGCGAGCAGTACTGCCGCTCGTCGTAGCCGTACGGAGTGAACTCCCTGATCTCGTGCGGGCGTCCGGAGGCGGCCAGCACGTACCGCAGCACCCGGTCGATCTCCGCGTCGCCGCGTCTGCTCCGCTTGTACGTCAGCCGCCCCGGGTCGCCGGCGCAGGCCAGCACCAGACCGTGCCTGACCCGCTCCACCCGCTCCCTGTTGCGGGCCAGCCAGGTGATCGCCCCGATGGTGCCGGGCGCGAAGATGAACCGGTAGGTGTAGTACGGCGTTTGTTCCGCCAGCGCCCGGGCCAGGAACGTGGCCACCGCGATGCCGGCCAGGTTGTCGTTGGCCAGCGAGGGGTGGCAGACGTGGCAGGAGACGATCACCTCGTCGGGGACCTGCCCGGGGACCACGTGCTCGGCGTAGGTGAGGTGGCCGTCCGCGAGCGTGGAGTCGATCCGCACCTCGTACTCGCCGTCCGGCATCGCGTCCAGGGTCTCCTGGGCCAGGCAGAACCCCCATTCCGGCTTGTAGTAGCTGGTGCGGTACGGCACCCAGGACGGGTGCTCCGGCAGGGTGTGCAGGTGTGGGCGCAGCTCGGCCAGCGGCATGGTCGCCGACACGGGCACGCTGTAGCCCAGCACGTGCAGGCTGGACGCGGCGAAGTCGACGACCCGCCGGCCGGAGGCGTCGGCGATGTACGCGTCCCGGATGTTCCACTCCCGCGGCACCGTCCAGTCGAGCACCCGCGTCCCGGTCGGCACCTCGTGCACCCGCAGCGGGACGTACTCGCCGACGATCTCCAGGGTGGCGCGCACCCCGTCGCCGGTGATGCTCCGGCACAGCGGGTACAGCCGCTCCACCAGCGCGTACATCTCCTCGCCGGAGCCGGAGCCGGTCGTGGTCTCGGTCACCGGCGCCACCGCAGGGTGCCGTCGACGGTGCCGGCGTCGGAGGCCGCGCGCAGCACGGCGAGGCGGGTGAAGCGCCGCTCGAAGTCCTCCCGGGTCAGCCCGTGCTTGCGGTAGGCGTCGGCGAGTTCGAGCGCGCCCCGCTTCACCGTCCACTCGCAGTCGAAGCCGGGGATCGCGGCGCGGAACCGGGAGAAGTCCACCCGGTAGGAGCGCGGATCGGCACCGGTCTCCCCGGTGATCACCACCTTCGAGCCGGGCACCGCCTCGGCGACCTGCCCGGCGATCTCGGCGACCGTGACGTTGTTGACCTCGCTGCCGATGTTGAACGCCCGGTCGTGCACCGCCTCCCGCGGCGCGGTCAGCGCCGCCGTGAAGGCCCGCGCGATGTCGGCGGCGTGCACCAGCGGGCGCCAGGGGGTGCCGTCGGAGAGGACCAGCACCTCACCGGAGAGCAGCGCGTGACCCACCAGGTTGTTCAGCACGATGTCGGCGCGCAGCCGGGGCGAGTACCCGAAGGCGGTGGCGTTGCGCATGTACACCGGGCTGAAGTCGCCGTCGCAGAGCGCGTGCAGGTCGTCCTCCACCCGCACCTTGGACTCCGCGTACGGCGTCACCGGGCGCAGCGGGGCGTCCTCGGTCACCAGCTCGTCGCCGCCGGCGGCCCCGTAGACCGAGCAGGTCGACGCGTACAGGAAGCGCTGGACCCCGGCGTCGCGCGCCAGCCGGGCCAGCCGTACGGAGGCGTGGTGGTTGATGTCGTAGGTGAGCTCCGGCGCCAGCGATCCCAGCGGGTCGTTGGACAGGGCGGCCAGGTGGATCACGGCGTCCACCCCGGCCAGGTGGTCGGCCGTGACGTCGCGCAGGTCCACCCGCCGTCCCGGCGGGTCGGCGGGCGCCGGACCCAGCAGGCAGTCGGCGAACAGGCCGGAGTCGAGGCCGGTGACCTCGTGTCCGGCGGCCGTGAGGACCGGGGCCATCACGGTGCCCAGGTAGCCCTGGTGTCCGGTCAGCAGTACGCGCACGGTTCATTCCCCCAGGTCGAGAGTGAGTTTGGTGACGGCGAACGCCTCGGCGTAACGCTCGTTGCATTCGATGCCGCGGATCCGGGCGAGGCCGAGGAAGGCCTCCCGGTCGTACCAGGGCCGGTGCCGCTGCGAGGGGTAGTGCTCCTGCAGCAGCCGCACCTTCCGCTCGGCGGTCTCCGGTGACAGCGGCTGGTACGCCGTCATGCGGCCCAGATCGCCGTCCCACTTGACGATCTCGTAGCCGAGCACGAGGTGGTCGCGGAACGCGGTGGTCATCAGTCGCGCCAGGCCGCGGTGGTCCTGGTGCGCGTCCTCGGTGCGCGGGGCCAGCACGAGGTCCGGCTCGGTCCTTCCGCGCAGCTCCTCGACCGCGGCCTTGGCCTCCTCCCAGTGCGCCGGCATCCGGCCGTCCGGCAGCTTCAGCACGGTCAGCCGCAGGTCGGCGCCCGGGCAGAAGGCGGCGAGCGCGGCCCGCTCCTCCTGTTCCCGCTCGCCGCCACCGCCGGAGAGCACCAGCGCGTCGACACGCAGACCCGGCCGGGCGAGGCACATCGCGAGCAGGGTGCCGCCGGCGCCGATGGCGATGTCGTCGCAGTGCGCGCCCACCGCGACGACCCGGTCCGGGCGCCCGGCGCCGAGCCGGATCACGCGCCCACCCCCACGCCGTCCCGCTCCCACACGGCCCACGGGCGGTCGCCCCGGGCGTAGGCGGCGTCGAGCGCGGCCCGTTCCTTGACGGTGTCGGTCGGCTTCCAGAAGCCGCGGTGCCGGTGCGCCACCAGCCGCCCCTGCTTGGCCAGCCCCGCGCATCCGTCGGCGACCAGGTCCCCGCCCTCGGGGATGTGGTCGAAGACCTCCTGGCGGAGCACGAAGTAGCCGCCGTTCTCCCACAGCGGCATGTCGCTCACCGCGGTGATGCCCCCCACCAGTCCGTCCTCGCCCAGGTCCACGCAGTGGAACGAGGACTGCGGCGGCACCACCATCATCGACGCGCCGGCGTCGCGCCGGGCGAAGTTCTCGATCATCTCCGGCAGCGGGGCGTCGGTGAGCACGTCGGCGTAGTTGGCGAGGAACATCTCGTCGCCGTCCAGGTGGTGCCGCACCCGGCGCAGCCGTTCCCCGATCGGGGACTCGATGCCGGTCTGCGCGAACGTGATCGTCCAGTCCGCGATGTCGGTGGAGAGCAGCTCGGTGCGTCCGCCGCGCAGCACGAAGTCGTTGGACGTCGTCTCCTCGTAGTGGAGGAAGAAGTCCTTGATGTGGTGGGCCCCGTAGCCGAGGCACAGGATGAACTCGGTGTGCCCGAAGTGCGCGTAGTAGCGCATCACGTGCCAGATCAGCGGCCGGGGGCCGACCATCGCCATCGGCTTGGGCACGTCGTCCGCGGTGCCGTTGCGCATCCGCATCCCGTATCCGCCGCAGAACAGTACGACCTTCATGCTGTGACCTCTCGGGACGCGGCCTCGACGACGCTCAGTTCCGGTATGGGGAAGACCAGCCGGCCGCCCCACTCGTGCACGAAGGACAGCTGCTCGACCAGCTCGGCCCGCAGGTTCCACGGCAGGACGAGGACGTAGTCCGGCTTGTCGGCGGCGATCCGCTCGGGCGGCAGGATCGGGATGCGGGTGCCCGGGGTGAACCTGCCGTGCTTGTAGGGGTTGCGGTCGACCGTGTACGGGAGCAGGTCGGGCCGGATGCCGCAGTGGTTGAGCAGGGTATTGCCCTTGCCGGGGGCGCCGTAGCCGACGACCGTCTCCCCGCGCTCGGCCGCCTCGACGAGGAACTTGAGCAGGTCCCGGCGCACCTTGGCCACCCGGGCGGAGAACTCGGCGTACCCGGACAGCTCCTGGAGCCCCGCGGCCTTCTCCCTGGCCAGCACGTCGGCCACCCGCCCGCTCGGCTCACCGGCCGCCTCGGTGGGCCGGGCCCACAGCCGGACGGAACCCCCGTGGGTGGGCAGCAGTTCGACGTCCACCAGCGTGAGTCCGCCGCTCGCCAGCGCCCGGATCGCGGACGCGACCGTGTAGTACTGGAAGTGCTCGTGGTAGATCGTGTCGTACTGGTTCTCCTCGATCAGCGTCAGCAGGTGCTGCACCTCGATCGAGACCCAGCCGTCGTCGGCGACCAGGGCGCGCAGCCCCCGGGTGAACCCGACCACGTCGGGGATGTGCGCGTACACGTTGTTGGCCACGACCAGGTCCGCCGGGCCGTGCTCGGCGCGGACGGCCGCGCCGGTGTCCGGGCTCAGGAACTCCGTGAGCGTGGGCACCCCCGCCTCGCGCGCCGCGGCGCCGACGTTCACCGACGGCTCGATGCCCAGGCAGCGGATGCCCCGCTCCACCACGTGCCGCAGCAGGTACCCGTCGTTGCTCGCCACCTCGACCACGAAGGCGTCGGGGCCGAGCCCCACCCGCTCCGCGGCGTCCGCGACGAACGCGCGCGCGTGCTCCACCCAGGAGGTCGAGTACGAGGAGAAGTACGCGTACTCCTCGAACGTCTCCTCCGGCGTGATCAGCGGCGGGATCTGCGCCAGCCAGCAGTTGGTGCAGACCCGCAGGTGCAGCGGGTACGTGGGCTCCGGCCGGTCCAGTCGGTCCGCGGCGAGAAAGCTCTCGCACGGCGGGGTCGCCCCCAGGTCGACGACGCTCGCCAGCGCCGCCGAGCCGCAGAGTCGGCATCGTGTCATCTGCTGTCCCCATCCCCCCTGCCCGCGCGGGCACCCCGCCGCGAGCCGGTGTCTTCGTCACCTGACGGCGGCGCGCTGTTCCCGCCACCGGACCGGCCCGCGATCGCGGACCGGTACTCCTCCAGCAGGCGCCTCAGCCCGACGTCCGGGCTGAAGTCCTGTTCGTAACGGCGCCGGGCCGCCCGGCCCATCTCCCGGTTGCGGACCGGATCGGCCGTGATCCGGCGGATGCCGGACACCAGCGAGGCGGTGTCGCCCGGCCGGTGCAGCACCCCGGTCACCCCGTCCTCGACGAGTTCGGCGAGGGCGCCGTGACCGGCGGCGACGGCCGGGACCCCCGCCGCCATCGCCTCCGCGACCACCAGGCCGAACGTCTCCATGGCCATCGAGGGGGCCACCATGGCGACCGACCGCGCGACGGCCCGCCGGCACTGGGCCGGGTCGTACAGGCCGGCGTACCGGACGTCGTCCCGGCCGGCCGCCCAGGCGGTCACCTCCCGCTCCAGCGGCCCCGAGCCGGCGAGCACGAGCGGCACGCCCACCCCGCCGCCCGCGGCGATCTCGTCCCACGCGGCCATGAGCAGCCGTACGCCCTTGGCCTCCGCGAGCCGGCCGAGGAAGAGCAGGTGCTCGCCGTCGCCCGCCCGCCCGGTACCCGGCTCGGGCACGAAGTTGTGCTTCACCGTCAGCCGTTCGGCCGGCATGCCGGACCGCACCAGGATGTCGCGCTGCGCCGCGGAGATGCAGAAGAACCGCTCCACGCCGGACCACCACCGCCGCCGGTTGACCGACAGGCCGACCGCGAGCGGCACCGTCGCCAGCCGGGAGTTCCGGTAGCAGCCGTGCCGGACGGCGGGCAGCGACAGCGCCGTCCCGACGCACTCGGTGCACTGCCGGCCGTCCCGGTGCAGCGTGCCGGGCGGGCAGACCTGGGTGTAGTTGTGCAGCGTGGCGACGACGGGCACACCGGCGTCGGCGCAGGCGTCCAGGACCGCGGGCGACAGGAGCGGGAAGACGTTGTGGACGTGCACCACGTCCGGCCGCTCGGCGCGGAGCCGGGCGGCGAGCTCCGTACGGACCGCCGGGTTCCACGGCACGAGCAGCGGCACCGCGGCCTTGCGCGGCAGGGACATGGCGGCGATGTCGTCACTGCGCCGCTCGAACACCCCGACCCGGTGGCCGGCCGCGCGCAGCAGCCCCACCTCCTGGTCGACGACCCTGTTCTCCCCGCTCGGCTGCGCCGAGGAGTAACGGTTGTGCACCACGAGGACGTGCATGCTCGGACATCACCTCCGGTCCCGCGCCCAGCGCGGGACACGTCGTCGGGGAACCGCGGGCGTCGTCGGGGGAGCGGCCGCGGCGGGCGCCGCCAGCAGCGAGGCCGCCAGGGCCAGGTGCAGCAGGTACGGCGAGGCGTCGCCCAGCCCGGCCTCGGTGTACGACGAGATCGCCACGTAACTGATCAGGAAGATCGCGCAGGCCCTCGGCAGCGACGGCGGCCGCAGCAGCGCGACACCGCCCAGCACGGCGACGAACGCCGCCACGACGGTGATGCCGGCCAGACCCTGCTCGTGGTAGACGGCCAGCCAGCTGTTGTCGATGGGCAGTCCGTCGAACGACTTGTCGCCCAGACCCGTGCCGAGCAGCTTCTCCGTGGCCGTCCGGGGTGTCGCCAGCAGGGCGTCCCAGACCTTGGCCCGGCCGGTGAGGCTGGTGAAGTTCTCCTCGGTCTGCCCGCGCAGGAACCACGCCCGCAGCGCGGAGGCGAACCCCACCGCGGCCACCGCGGCGACGAGCACCGCCCAGGCGAAGAACCGGCGGGCGGCGGCGCTGGTCAGGACGAGCGAACCGATCGCCAGCGTCAGCCCGACGAGCAGGCCCACCGTGGCCGTCCGGGTGTGGGTCAGCGCGAGCACGGCGAGCGAGGGCACGACGACCACCGCCGCACCGGCCCGGTCGGTCCGGCGGCCCAGGACGAGCAGCACGGTGAGCCCGATGATCACCGCCGAGTACTGGCCGATCTGCGGCGGGGTGAGCGGCCACAACGCGCCGACCAGCCGCCCGCCGTAGAACTCGGGCATGGCCGTGCCCGGCGAGACGGCCAGACCGGCCACCGCCGACCCGAGCACCACGAAGTACATCCGGATGTGGTAGCGGACGAACGTCAGGCCGCCGTCCCACCACCGGGTGAGCAGCCACAGCGTGCCGACGAAGACGGCCAGCCGGGCGCAGCGGAACAGCGCGCCGGGCCCGGACCCGGGGTCCGCGCTGGAGATCACGCTCGGCACCAGCAGCAGGGTGAGCAGGAACACGAAGGCGCTGGCCCTGACGCGCAGCGGGCGGTTGAGCACGAGCGCCAGCGCGAACGCGGCACCCAGCGCGCCCATGGTGACCAGCTGGATGAGGGAACGGGGCAGCGGGACGATGGTCTGCGCCCCGGTGGAGCCGAGCGTGTTGAGGCCCAGCAGCGCCCAGACGATCCCGACGGTCCTCGGCGTGCCGGCGGGGAGCGGACCGGCGCCGGGCCGCGTGCCCGCCGTGTCCGCCGCGCCCGACGGCCCGCCGCGCATCGGTGTCCTGTCCATCTCAATCACCGGCCCGCGGGCGGAAGGTGCTGCCCTCGTCCTGCCGGTACGGCGCGGCCTGCCACCGCCCGTGGTCGATCACCCGGCTCGGGTCGTGGACGACGAAGTTCCACGTCCCGGCGTAGACGTTGTCGTGCCAGCGGTTGTGCTGCTCGAGGGTGATCGCCTCGGCCACCCGGTCGCCCTTGTACGGCGACCAGTCCGGGTAGGTGCCGTAGTTGGCCAGCACCGCCATGCGGTCGCACCGCACCGTGCACCCGACGACGGACTTGTCCAGTACGAAGCGGTTGTCGTGGATGTCCACCCGCTGGGTCTTCCACCGGCAGTCGGCGTGGAGCGGCGCGGTGGCGATCGCCGGCTGCGCGCAGCGGTCGGTGTCCTCCACCAGCAACGTGCAGTCACCGGACGAGGTGTTGGCCGGGCTGTTGCAGAACCGGTCGGCGTTCTCCCACAGGGTGATCCCGTTCCAGTTGTTCTCCAGCACGTTCCGGTGGACGTCGATCCTGTCGGTGCGGGCCCGCACCCGTGGTTCGCCGCCGGCCTCCGACAGGTAGACGGTCGCGTACGGGAAGGTGTCGCCGCGCTCGGCGGACCTGCGGCCCTCGACCCAGTTGTTCCGCCGGATCATGTTGTTCCGGATGACCGCGTTGTAGCTGATCTCGTAGATCAGCGCGGCGCCGTCGTTGGCCTCGAGCACATTGCCCTCGATGCGGAAGTCGTTGTTGTTGGTGTCCGCCCACAACCCGGGTCCGCGGTTGTCGTGCACCCAGTTGCCGCGTACGTCCGCCCCGTCGACGGCCCAGAACTTGGCGCCCCCCGTGCAGCCGCAGCCCGGCTTGCGCCTCTCCCAGTCGTCCCTGTTGTTGTCCGTGATCTCGTTGCCCTCGACCACCAGGCCGCCGATGCCGGTGGACTTGTACGCGTTCAGGCCGTACTGGCCGTTGCCGCGCAGGCAGTTGCCGCGGACCCGCTGGCGGTTGCCGGCCATCATCCCGGCGCCGGAGTTGTATTGGATCCTCGTGTCCTCGATCACCCATCCGTCGGCCGAGCCGGAGTTGACCACGCCCTCGTCGTGCGGGGCGACGAAGTGCTGCACGGTCAGGTGGCGGACGGTGACGTCGCGGGCATCGCCGCCGAACGCGTACTGGCTGGTCCTCCCGCCGTCGAGCACCGCGCCGGGTGCGCCGAGGTAGCGGTTGCCCTCCTTGGGGACGACCTGGGCGTAGCGTTCCGGCGCGAGCCGGTGCGTGCCGGGACGGAGCCAGAACGTGGTGCGCGCGGGGCTGCTCTCGGTCTTCGCGGCCAGGTCACCGACGACCGAGGGGTCGACCGTCACCGCGCCCGGCGGCGCCTTCGCCGGACCGGCCGCGGGCTTCGCGCACACCCGGGCCGCGGCCGTGGACGGCGCACCGGTCGGCTCCGGCCGGGCGTCGTCCGGCGTGCCCGTACAGCCGGTCACCGCCGGCAGGACCAGCGCCAGCGATGCGGCCGGTAACGCCCAGTGCCGCCGTTCGATCCCCACGCGCCCCCCTAGCCGTGGAATCCGAGGACGGTGGTGAACTTCTCCGTGCCGTCGGTGGAGCCGGTGCCCACCAGCGTGGTGGCGGGTTCCCTGCGCCCGAAGCCGGCGGAGTACCAGCCCAGCGGCGGGTCGCTCTCGCCCCGGTGCGCCCGCCAGGACAGCTGCCCGGGCAGGTCGAGCACCGCGGAGCGCTCCTCGCCGTCCCGGGTCCAGGTGAGCCGCGCCCGGTTCCCCGCCAGGTCCGCGGTGACCGCCGGGCCGAGGTGGAACGCCAGGCGCACGGCCCGGTGCGGGCCGCGCACCTCGTCGACCACCCTCAGCTCCCGGCTCGCGGCCGCCAGCTCCACCCGGCGGCGGTGCACGGAGGGCCGGTAACCGTCGTGCTCGGCGCACCAGTGGGCCGGCCCGCCGTCGGGGGAGCCGGCCGTGTCCACGGCCAGGACGCGGCTGCGGGCGTGCCGGGTCCACAGGAACGGGCCGCCGGAGACGGACTGGTCACCGCCGTCCAGCTCCAGGGTGTTGTGGCCGAGGGTCGACCGGAAGTACCGCCGCCACTCGGGCTGCCCGTGGTAGCAGAACGTCCCCGGGTCGGCGAGCACGTCGACCCCGTCGTGCCGGACCTCCACGGACAGCGCGTCCGCGTGGGCGTGCGCGGCGATGGACAGGAACCCGTGCGGGCCGCCGTCGCAGCGGCACCAGATCTCCCCCGGGCCGCGCAGGACGGTGAGCCCCGCGTCGGCGAAGTGGGCCGGTCGGCTCGCCGGGCGGGTCACGGACGGTCCGGCGGGCTTGACGAGCGCGGCCAGCAGCGGGGTGCGCACATCGGTGCCGGTCACCTCCGGCCACCAGTCGAGCCGGCCGAACACGGCGTCCCCGGTGGCCAGCAGCGAGGCCCAGCGGTCGGTGCCGGCGCCGTCCACGACCAGACCGTGCCCGTCGTCCGCGTCCCCCTGGCGCGGTGGCCGCAGCCGGCTGTCCACGACGGCCGCGAGCGCGTCCGTCATCCGCAGCAGCACCAGCCGGACGGTCGCGGGAACCGGCACGCCGGCCGCGTCCGCCTCGGCCACCGCGGCCAGGCCGAGCTCCAGCACCAGACCGTGGTACTCGGTGGCCAGCTCGCGGTTGAGGCCGGAGAGGAACGTGTTGCCGCGCAGGTGCCGGTCCAGCGACCGCAGCGCGTCGGCCCGCAGGCGCGCCGAGTCGGGGAACCACCCGAACGCGCAGGCCGCGGCGAACTGCCCGGCGGCCTCGGCGATGACGTGGTTGTTCGCCGAGGACCCCCGGCTGGGGAAGGCGGCCAGCCAGCGCTGGTGGTGCCAGATCTGGTCCAGCGCCACCGGGTTGTCCTCGAACAGGGCGGCCGCGCCCGGCCAGCCGTCGAGCAGCCGGCGGATCCACACCCAGGACAGCAGCCGGATTCCCAGCTCGATGCCGCTGACCCAGTGCACCCCGCGCAGCGGCGGGTTGGCCGCCCACCACGACCGCAGGTGTCCGGCCACCCGCTCGGCGTACCGCTCGTCCCCGGTGACCGCGTAGGCGGTGGAGAGCACGGTGAGGTACTGGTGCCGGGACGGCTCCCAGATCTGCTTGATGTCCCCGACCGCGTCCTCGTCCCGGTACGGCACGTCGAACGCGTAGCCCTCCGGAGCCCGGCGCCCGGTCTTCGGGTCGTACCACCAGTCCGGGTCGGCCAGGTCGTCGCGGACCACCCCGAAGTACTCGGCGTGCCCGGCCATCAGCCGGTCCGCCTCGGCGACGAGGCGCTTCGCGGCGTCCGGCGGCACCGCGGCGACCGTCCCCGCGGGCAGGACCGCGGTGAACCGGGCGCCGGTCACGTCCGGTCGGTCCGGCGGCGCCGACCGCCACCGCCGTCTGCGCACCGCGTCGCCCACCCGGCCGACGGCCTCCCGGGGCCCCATCCGGGACAGCCGCCGCAGGTACCAGCCCGCGCTCATGCTCATCGCGCCTCCGCCAGCGTCACCGGCGCGTCCCCGGCCAGAGAGGCCCGTACGGCGAGGGTGGCCGCCGTGGTGGCGACCAACGACCGGAGCGGCACCGGCATCGGCCCGCCGGTCCGTACGGCCTTGACGAACGCGGCCAGTTCGGCGTTCTGGCCCTTGTCCCGGGCCTGAGGCAGCCGCGAACTGACCCACCGCTTGCGGCCGGCCCCCCTGTCCGCGAACACCGAGGCGCGGACGAAGTCGTCGAGCCGCAGCACCCTGCCGTCCGCGAGGAGGTCCAGCGTCTCCTTGGGGAACCCGGACGATCCGGTGGTGACGTAGCTGATCGTGGCGGTGGACCCGTCCGGGTAGCGCAGGACGACCTGCAGGTCCTCGTTGCCGGACGGGGCGACCGCGTACACCGAGACCGGGTCGGCCTCCAGCAGCCAGCTCGCCGTGTCGATGAAGTGCCCGCCCTCACCGGTGAACCGCGAGCCCTCGGTGCCCTGCCGGAGGTACCAGCTGCCGTGGTCGAGACGGCCCGCGTTGACCAGGTAGCGCAGGCTCGCCGGACCGCTGCGGGCACCGAACCGCTTCCTGGCCTCCTGGAGCAGCGGCGCGAACCGGCGGTTGAAGCCCACCTGCAGCCGGTCGTTGCCGGACTCCTCCACCGCGGCGAGCACCCCGGCCAGTTCGTCCTCGGTGAGCGCCAGCGGCTTCTCCACGAACACCGCCTTGCCGGCCAGCAGCGCCTTCCGGGTCAGCTCGGCGTGCGAACTGTGCCGGGTGACCACGAACACCGCGTCGACGGACTCGTCGCCCAGCACGGCGTCGAGATCGGTGGTGGCCGCCGCGAAGCCGAACTTGCGCTGCGCGTTGGCACCGGACAGCGCCGTCGTGGTGACGACCGTCGACAACTCCACGCCGTCGCGCCGCGCCAGGTGCGGCAGCAGCATCGACGACGCGTAGTTGCCCGCGCCGACGAACGCGAGGCGCACCGGCGTTCCCGCGGCCCGCACCGGACCCCGCTTCACGTCCACGGCGGGCACGGACACCACCGGCGCCTGCGCCTCGGCCGCCTGCCCGGGGTACCGGAACAGCACCGCCACGGCCTTCAGTTCGCCGTCCTTCAGGCTCCGGTAGGTCTCGACGGCGTCGTCGAAGTCGGCGACGTGGGAGACCAGGGGCTCCACGTCGACGCTGCCGCGGGCCATGAGGTCGAGGAAGCACGCCAGGTTGCGGCGCTCGGTCCAGCGCACGTAGCCGATCGGGTAGTCCCGCCCCTCGAGCTCGTACTCCGGGTCGTAGCGCCCGGGCCCGTACGAACGGGAGAACCGGACGTCGAGCTCCTTCTCGTAGTACGCGTTCCACGGCAGGTCCAGGCGGCACTTGCCGATGTCGACGACCCGGCCCCGGTCCCGGCTCAGCCGGGCGGCCAGCTCCACGGGCTGGTTGCTGCCGCCGCCGGCGGCCAGGTACACCTGGTCCACGCCGTGCCCGTCGGTGAGCTCGGCGACGGCACTCTCCACGGCCGCGGAGGCGGGATCGCCGCAGGCCGCCGCGCCCAGACGTTCGGCGAGCTCGCAGCGCGCCGGGTCGGGGTCGGCCCCGACGACCCGCACCCCCGAGGCGGCGAGGAGCTGCACCACCAGCTGCCCGATCAGCCCGAGGCCGACGACCAGCGCCACCTCGCCGAGCCGCGACTCGCCCTGCCGGACGCCCTGCAACGCGATCGACCCGACGGTGCCGAAGGCCGCGTGCCGGGGCGCGAGGCCGTCCGGCACCGGGACGTAGAGGTTCCTCGGCACCCAGTTCAGCTCGGCGTGCAGCGCGTGCTCGTTGCCGGCGCAGGCCACCAGGTCGCCGACCTTCACGTCGTCGATCCCCGCGCCGACCTGCTCGACCACCCCGCACAGCGAATAGCCCAGCGGCGTGTAGGAGTCCAGCTTGCCCATCACCTTGCGGTAGGTGGCGGGCACCCCGTTGACGGCCACGCTCTGCACGACCTTGGCCACCTGGTCCGGCCGGGAGCGTGCCTTGCCCAGCATCGACATGCCGGCCTCGGACACCTTCATCAGCTCGGTCCCGGTGGAGATCAGCGAATAGGCGGTCCGGACCAGCACACCGCCCGGCTTGCACCCCGGCACCGGCACGTCGAGCACCGCCAGCTCGCCGCTCTTGTAGTTCTGTACGACCTGCTTCACGCGAACTCCCCTGATTCCTAAGCCGTCAACCGAGTGCTCTGACCGGACCCGGAGGTCGCGTCGCGATACCAGTACTCGAGGGTCAGCACATGCCACAGATGCTTGGAGAAGTCCCGGTGCCCGGCGGCGTCCTCGGCGACCATCCGCGCCAGCGCGTCGCGGCGCAGGAACCCGGAACCGACGAGCAGACCGTCGTGCACCACCTCGCGCACCAGCGGCGCCAGATCCCGGCTCATCCAGGCCCGCAGCGGGGCGCTGAACAACCCCTTGGGCCGGTACACGATCTCCCGGGGCAACACCGAGACGGCCGCCTCCTTGAGGACGGCCTTGCCCTGCCGTCCGACGATCTTGCGGTCGCCGGGGAAGGCGAACGCCGCCTTCACCACCTCGACGTCCACGTACGGCACCCGCACCTCCGTCGACGCGGCCATGCTGGACCGGTCCGTGTACGCGAGGTTCAGGCCCGGCAGGAACATCCGGGCGTCGCCCAGGCACATGCGGTTGACGAAGTCGTCGAGGTCGTTGTCCCGGTAGGTGTCCGCGTGCTCGGTCAGCACGTCGTCGACCGCCCCGGCCAGGTCCGGGTCGACCAGGGCGAGCAGCTCGTCCCGGTCGTACATGGTGTAACTGCGCCGGAACGCCGTCTCCTCCGGCAGATCGGCGAAGGAGAGGAACCGCTTCGCGAAGCGCACCGACCGGTACCCCCGGCGGGACGTGGCGACCGGCAGCCGGTTCACCGCCGCGGACACCCCGCGCCGCAGGGGACGCGGGACGCGCTGGTAGCGCAGCGCGAGCAGGTTGGCCAGGTGCTTGCGGTACCCGGCGAACAGCTCGTCGGCGCCCATCCCCGACAGCATCACCTTGACCCCGGCCTCCCGCGCGGCCGAGCAGATCAGGAACGTGTTGATGGCGGCGGGGTCGCCGATCGGCTCGTCCAGGTGGTACGTCATCCGCGGCAGCAGGTCGAGCACGTCCGGGGCGATCTCGATCTCGTGCAGGTCGACGCCGAACCGCCCGGCCACCTGCCGGGCGTAGCGCAGGTCGTCCGGCATCGCCTCGAACCGGGCGTCCTCGGCGCGGAACCCGATCGTGTAGGCGGAGATCCCCGGTTGGTGACGGGCCGCCAGCGCGGTCAGATAGCTGGAGTCGAGGCCGCCGGAGAGGAAGGTCGCCACGGGCACGTCGGAGAGCAGGTGCCGCCGGGTCGACTCCTCGACGATCGCGGCCAGGTCCGGCCGCTCGCCGGCCAGGGCCCGCTCCCGGCCCTCGGCGGCGACGTCCCGCAGATTCCAGAACCGGCCGCGCTCCACCCGGCCGTCGGGCCGGCACCGCAGCCAGCTCCCCGGCGGCAGCTTCTCCGCCTCGCGGAACGCGCACCGCGAGTCCGGCACCCAGTAGTACAGCAACGAGGCCACCAGCGCCGCACGGTCCACCTCCAGCGACCCGCCGGTCGCGGCGGCGAGCGCCTTGAGCTCGGAGGCGAACACCAGACCCGTGCCGCGCCGCAGCAGGAACAGCGGCTTGATGCCCAACTGGTCGCGGGCCAGCACCAGTTCACCGGTCCGCTCGTCGAAGACCCCGAACGCGAACATGCCGCGCAGCCGGGGCAGACAGTCCGTGCCCCAGCGCCGCCAGGCCTCGAGCAGCACCTCGGTGTCGGAGGTGCCGCGGAAGCGCACCCCTGCGGCCGTCAGCTCCGCGCGCAGCTCGGGCGCGTTGTACAGCTCGCCGTTGTACGTCAGGACGAGGCCGTCCGAGACCATCGGCTGGGCGCCGGTGCCGGACAGGTCGATGATGGCCAGCCTGCGGTGCCCGAGGTGCACCTCGCCGTCACCGGCGGGATGGCTGTACCGGCCCGCCCCGTCCGGTCCGCGGTGGGCGAGGGTGTCGGTGAGCCGGTCGGTCACGGCCTTCCCGTCCGGCCACCGGTACGTGCCTGCGATGCCACACATGTCCTACCGCGCCTCCTGGTCGCTGTCCGGGACCCGTGCCGCCGGCATCGGCAGCCGCTCCGTCCGTGGCCGTCCCTCCCGCACCGCCTGGACGGCGTGCGGGGCACCCCCACCGTTCTGCCGGGCCGGCCGCTCGCCGTGGCCGCGCGGCGCGGCGTACGGCCCGTCCCACAGCGTGCCGTCGGTCCGGTCCCGCGGGTCGGGGTCGATCAGCACCACGCCGGTCACCGTGATGCGCTGGTCCGCGAGCTGCCGTGCCACGGTGTGCAGCCACGCGGCGCTGCCGTGCCCGGCCCGCACGACGAGCACGGTCCGGGTGCCGAGGTACCGCAGGTCGGTCCACGCCGTGCCGGGTGCCACCGAGCCGACGCCGATCCGGCGCTCCCGCGGCGGCACGGAGGCGGCGCGCTCTCCGCCGACCACGGCCGGGTCACCCGGCTGCGGGCGGCGGCCGGCGAGCTGCGGTCCGGGCAGACCGTCGACGACGGTCACCGGCCCGTCCGCCGCCAGTTCCCGGGCGACGTCCACGGCGATCACGCTCGCGTCGCGCGCACAGCCCAGCTCCAGCAGCGACACCGGTTCCGCGGAGCCGCGCACGGTGCGGGCCAGGGACACGGTGAGCCGTGTCCGTGCCGCCCGGACCCGTCGGCGCCGCCACGTCCCGGCCGGCCCGCGGCGCGCACGGGGCAGCTCCGCGATGACCGAGGCGCCGAGGTTCGCCGCGATCTCCCGCCGCAGCACGGGGCGGTCCGCCACCACCGCGCCGACCGCGGCCACCGCGAGCCCGAGGGCGAGCCCGAGGACGAGCCCGATCGCTGCGTCGGTGGCGACGGTCCCGGGCAGGGAGTGCCGCACCGCGCGCGGTGCGTCCACGATCTGCGTGCCGGCGACGAGCCGGGGCGTGCCCATGCGCGCCTCCGCGGCACGCTGGTCGAAGTCGGCGATCCGCGAGGTGAGTTCGGCCCGGCGGGCGAAGAGCGACTCGAGGTCCGCCGACGCCGTCGGGTCGGTCTGCGGCGGTCCGTCCCCGATCGCCTCGTTGACCTCGGCGAGATCCTTCCGCATGCGGTCACGCTGCGCGAGCAGGCTCTTGGCCTCGGCGTTCGCGGCTTCCTGGATCCGCCGCACATGGTCCGCGACGAACGCGTCGGCCAGCGCCCCGGCGCGGGCCACCGCCTCCGCCTCGCTGTCACCCGACACCTCGATCTGCAGCAGGTTGTTGGTCAGGCCGGTGCCCCGGTAGTCCCGCATGAAGTCCTCCGGGCTCTCCGTGGAGCCGAGGGACCGCAGGGCCGCACCGGCGATCCGCGTGGTCCCCAGCAGCGCGACGTCGGTGCGGATCAGCGTTCCGGTGTCGTTCGGCTGGTCCTCCCGATGCGCGACCAGCACCTTGGTCACCGCGCTGGGCGGCGGCGGCAGCAGGACCGCCACCGCCGTGCCGGCCAGCAGCCCCAGCAGCGCCAGGGAGCACCACAGGCGGCGGCGCCTGCGCACCGCGGCCACCAGCGCCTGCAGGTCCAGCAGCGGAGCGGCGGCCGACGGCTCCGTAGTCCTGTTCGTCGTCACACCGATCCTCCCGTCGCCTGACCGTGAACCGCGAGTTCCGAAGCGGCCTCGTCGTCGGGAGGGGCGGCGGACCGTGCCGGACGGGCCAGGACGGTGCCTGCGACGACGACGCCGACGACCTCGTGCCCCGCGTCCGCGCACGCCTCCGCGACGCCGGTGAGCTCCCCCGCGGTCCAGCTGCCCGAGCTGAGCACGACCAGGGCACCGGACGCGTCGTCGTGGTCCGGCACCATCGGCCGGGAGACCGGGACCTCCACCGTCCGCAGCAGCGGATCGCTCCCGGCCTCGGCGACGAGCCGCCCGGCGGCGCGGTGGGCGATCTCGTCGCCCTCCGGGACGACGACCAGCAGCCGCCGGGGGGCCGGCAGCCGGTCCCGGAGGCGGGCGCACACCCGCCGGTAGCGGATCCGTCTGCTGGCCTCGTCGCCGGACGCCTGCGGGGCCGGCAGGTCCCACCGGACGTCGGCGCCCAGCAGCCGGCGGATCCGGGCCCACGGGCCGCTGCCCCCCGGCCGGCGGGCGGGCCGCTCGCCGGGTACGTCGACGGCCCCCAGCAGCACCGAGCCCAGCGCCGCGGCGATCTCCGCTTCGGTGCGCAGCCGGCGGCTCATCCGCGCGGCGGCGAGATGACCGATGACCGAGAGCAGGAAGGACAGCAGCGCCCCGGCGACGACGAGCTGCGTCCTCGTCGGCGGTGCCTCACCGGCCGGCCGGGCCGCCGGCCCCATGACGACCAGGCCGGCCCTGTCGCTCGCCGGATCGGCCTCGTCCAGCTTCTTCACGGCCTCCAGCAGCGCGGTCCGCAGCTTCTCGAGCTCGGTGCGGACCTGCACGCTCTCGACGGTCCGCCCCGGATCGGCCGCCTCGGCCAGATCGGTGATGCGGCGGTTGGTCTCCTCCACCTTCTTCCGCAGCGCCTCCGGCCCGGCCGCCGATTCGGGGTCGTCGCCGGTGAGCCGCGCGGCGAAGGCGACGAACTGCCCGGCCGCCTCGTCGGAGAGCCGCTGCGCATGTTCCGGGGTGTCGGCCGTGCCCGAGATCTTGATGATGTTCCCGTCGGCGACCTCGGCGTTCACCCGGTCCCGCAGCTCTCCGCCGCCCGCCCCGTTTCGGCCGAGCGCGGCGGCCGTGCGGTCGATCACCACCGAACTGGTCGCGATCTCCGCCTGGGTCAGCAGCTCGCGCTCCTCCCACGCCCCCGGCAGCAGTACCGACGCCGACGTCGTGTACCGCGGCGGGAACAGCAGCGAGGCGCCGTAGCCGACGAGTGCGCCCAGCACGGCGAGGACGGTGAGGAGCCGCCAACGCCGACGGATGATCCGCCCGATCGTGACCAGGCGTATGGTGTCATCGCTCAACGACGCGGCCTTCTCCCTGCCCGGTACGGGGTGCCCGCCGACACCGGAGCGCGGTCGCGGCAGGCGGCGGCGTAGGCGGCGAGCAGCGACGCCTGCGAGTTCCGCCAGGAGAGCGGCCCGTTGATCCGCTCCTGGCCGGTCTTGCCCATCTGCGCCCGCTTCTCCGGATCGTCCATCAGCATCGCGATGAGCCGGGCGAACTCGGCCTCGTCGTCGGCGGGCGCGTAGACGGCGGCGTCACCGGCGGAGACCCGTGCCTCCTTCAGCTCGAACGAGACGACCGGCCGGCCCATCACCATGTACTCCAGGACCTTGTTCATGGTCGACACGTCGTTGAGCGGATTGCGCGGGTCGGGGGAGAGGCACACGTCCGCGGTGGACAGGTAGCGCACCAGGTCGGCGTCCGGAACGCGTCCGGTGAACTGCACCTGTTCCGAGAGCCCGAGCCGCCGGGACAGCTCCACCATCGCGTCGAAGGTGTCGCCGCCGCCGACGAACACCGCGTGCCAGTCGGTCCGCCCGACCTCGTCGCGCAGTTTCGCGAGGGCCCGCAAGGCGTAGTCGACGCCGTCCTGCGGCCCCATGACGCCGAGGTAGCACAGCAGATGGGGCTTGCCGCGCTTCAGCTCCGGCTCCGGTGGTACGGGGTGGAACCGCTCGGTGTCGGGCGCGCTGCGCACCACGAAGACGTCCTCCGGCCGCTTCCCGCCGCGGCGCACCGCGACGTCCCGGTAGCTCTCGTTGGTGGCGAGCACGACGTCCGCGGCCCGGTAGGTCCGCCGTTCCAGCGCGCACACGGCGCGGTGGAGCAGGTCCTCGCCGCGGCCGAACCGGGAGAGGTACAGCTCGGGCACCAGGTCGTGCTGGTCGAAGACGAACCGCGCGCCGTGCCGCTTCAGCCACAGGGCCGGCAGGAACAGCAGGTCGGGCGGGTTGCAGGCGTGGACCACGTCGACCGGGCCGACCTTCCGGGCCAGCCGGAACGTGTGCCACAGCGCCGATCCGTACTCCCGCAGGTAGCCGGCCGGCCCTCCGGTCGCCGCGCGCAACGGGTAGCGGTGGATCCGCACCCCGTCGATCTCCGCCTCCGGCTCCGTGTCCCGCTTGTTCCCCCGCGGGCAGATGACGTGCACCTCCCAGCCCGCGTCGCGCAGCGTTGTGCACTCCTGCCACACCCGCCGGTCGAACGGCACCGACAGGTTCTCCACCAGGATCAGCGCGCGCCGGCCCGATCCGTCACCACTGATCATTTCACCAGGCAAGGCCCACGTACCCCGGTTCGGCCCGGCGCGCCTCGGCGTCGGGAAGGCGGACGAGATCGATGATCACCGGGCCGTCGCCGTGCGGCAGCGCCGACAGCACGGCCGGGTCCCTGGTCCCGACCAGGCACACCTCGGCGTGCTCGAGCACCTCGTCGACGGAGTCCGCGAGCAGTTGCGCGAGGTGCGGCAGCCGTGTCTCGACGTACTCGCGGTTCGCGCCGAGCAACCGGGACAGGCTCACGTTGGCGTCGTGGATCCTCAGGTCGTACCCCTTGCCGAAGAGCCGCTCGGCCAGCTCGACGAGCGGGCTCTCGCGGAGGTCGTCGGTGCCGGGTTTGAAGGACAGCCCGAACAGTCCCACCCGGCGCCTGCCGGTGCGCTCCACCAGCTCCACCGCGCGCTGCAGGTGGTCGGCGTTGGAGGGCAGTACGTGGGAGAGGATGGGCACCGAGACGTCGGCCCGCCGCGCCGCGTGGACCAGGCTGCGCAGGTCCTTGGGCAGGCAGGAACCGCCGAAGGCGAAGCCGGGCCGCAGGTAGGCGGGGCTGATGTTCAGCTTGCGGTCGGCGAGGAACACGTCCATCACCTGGTGCGAGTCCACGCCGAGTGCCTGGCAGACCGCGCCCAGCTCGTTCGCGAAGCCGATCTTGAGGCCGTGGAACGCGTTGTCCGCGTACTTGATCGCCTCGGCGGTCGGGACCGGCACCCGGAACACCTCGCCGGGCAGGCCCTCGTACAGCCGTGCCACCACGTCGCCGCTCGCCGGGTCGAGTTCGCCGATGACGGTCTTGGGCGGGTCGAAGAAGTCCCGCACGCTGGTGCCCTCGCGCAGGAACTCCGGGTTGACCGCGACCCCGACGTCCACCCCGGCCGTGCCGCCGACGTACTTCTCCAGGATCGGCACCAGCAGGTTCAGGCAGGTGCCCGGAAGCATGGTGCTGCGGAACACGACGGTGTGCCGCCCGCCCCGCTCGGCCAGCGCGGCGCCGATCTGTTCGGTGACCCGCTCCAGGTACGTGGTGCACAGGCTGCCGTTGGGTTCCGAGGGCGTGCCCACGCAGACCAGCGACACCTCGCTGTCCATGATCGCCTCGCGGACGTCGTCGGTGGCGCGTAACGCCCCGGTCCGCACGACCTCGGCGGTGAGCTCGCCGATCCGCTCCTCGACCACCGGGGCCTTGCCGTTGTTGACCAGGTCGACCTTCACCTGGTTCACGTCCACCCCGATGACCTCGTGGCCCATGCTGGCCAGGCACGCGGCCGACACGCAGCCCACGTAGCCGAGCCCGAAAACGCTGACTCTCATGTCCCGTTCCTCCCCCCAGGCAGGCCCCGTCGGCCTGCGGTCCGCGCGGCCGGACGCCGCCCCCCGCGCATCAGTAGGCCCCCTGCCCGTGGAGCACCGCACGCAGCGTCTTCCACAAGATCACCGTGTCCAGGGCGAGCGACCAGTCCTCCACGTACCGCAGGTCCAGACGGACCGTTTCCTCCCACGACAGGTCGCTGCGTCCGCTGATCTGCCACAGGCCGGTGAGTCCGGGCTTGACCAGCAGCCGCCGCCGGATGTCCGGGCCGTAGGCGGCGGACTCCTCCGGCAGCGGAGGCCGCGGACCGACGAGCGACATCGATCCGGTGAGCACGTTGAACAGCTGCGGGAGCTCGTCGACCGAGTACCGGCGCAGCACCGCTCCCACCCGGGTGACCCGCGGATCCCGGCGGAGCTTGAACAGCAGGCCGGCGCCCTCGTTGAGGTCGGCCAGCCCGGCGCGTTCCCGGTCGGCCCCGGCGACCATGGTGCGGAACTTGAACATGGTGAACTCGCGGCCGTCCTTGCCGACCCTGCGCTGGCGGTAGAACGCCCCGCCCCGGCTGTCCGCCACCACGAGCAGCCCGACGAACACCATCAGCGGCGCGAACAGCACCAGCAGGATCGCCGCGCCCAGGCGGTCGACGACCCCTTTGACCGCCCGGCGGCCCCCGGTGAAGGCCGGCATGCTGACCCGCAGCAGCGGGATCCCGAGCACCGCGTCGATGTGCAGTCGCGGGCCGGCCACCTCCATCAGCACGGGGGCCACGACCATGTCGGCGTCGCTGCCCTCGAGGTTCCAGGCCAGCCGCTGCAGCCGGTCCGGTGACCAGTGCGGGTCCGGTGTGACCGCGACGACACGGTAGCCGTCGCGGCGGACGTGATCGGCCACGTCCGACAGCCGGCCGACGACCGGTACTCCGTCCAGCCGGTCACCGTCGGGACCGAGACCGTCCCCCGTGCACACCGCGTCCACCCGCCAGCCGAGGTGCGGGAACTTGCGGGTCCGGGTGATCAGGTCGCGCACGGTGGCCGGGCTCCCGGCGGCGAGCACCGGTCTCAGGCACCGTCCTTCCTTGCGCTGCCGGTGCAGTCCGAGGCGCAGCACGTACCGCGCGGTCATGGTGACGAGCGCGATCGCGGGGACCGCGACGAAGATCCAGAGCTTGATGTTGCGCGAGGTGAGGGCGATCCCGCCGAGCGCCAGGACGACGGTCGCCGCGAACAGCGAGCGTCCGAGCCGGCGGAACTCCTCGGCGCCCTGGCCGAGTACGGCCGGAGCCCACGACCGGCTCACCGCGAGCGTCCCCAGCACCAGCAGCCAGGTGCCGAAGGCGAGGATTCCCCACTTCTCGTGCCAGTTGGCCGCGTCCCGGGCCCCGAAGAAGTTACCGATCGCCGCGACCACGAAAGCCGTGGTCACGGTATCGCTGGTGATCACGGTACGGCGGTACCGCTGTTCCCACTCGATCGCGGGTCTGCTGATGGTCCCGTTCGCCGGACGACCGTTCGCCGACGGAAACGGGCTGAGTAATCCCCCTTGCCGCACAGAACCCCCCAGGTCCCCAGTGGTTCGACGTGTTCCCCTGACACCGTTTCTCCACCCGGGAGGCCCCCGCCTCCCGTGCCGCGCCGTTCCTCCCCCCGGAAGGCTCCCGCTCCCGCGCATGACGTCCCGGCTGTTCCGCGACTACGTGAACAACCCACCCCGGCGACGGCGGACTCGCCTGTCCTGCCGGACTCCCGAGGCGCGCGGGAACCCGTCGGAACCCCGGGCGCTCCCCGCACCCAAAGCCCTTCGAAATCCGAGAATCGATCACCCCCACGTCCGATGCCGGGGCGTGACCACCGGCTTTCCGTGCACCGGACTTAAAGATCGTTACCGACCGCCTCATGGCTGATCGGCTGAAGCAAGGTCAATCTAGACCATGAGAGCCGTTATGAAGAGGGGTTGTGTGGAATTTGTGTTCATCCTTGGGGCTGGATCCACCGATCGGTGACTGCCTGCGGGGCCCCGTGGCGGTACCGCGCGTTCCGGCGGGTCGGGTTCGACGCCGGCTTTCCGCTGGTCGTGCGCTGCGGCGGTGCGTGCCACGAGGCCGGCCCGGACGCTGACGGAGGGGGAGCGGGCAAGGGCGGCCGGTGCCCGAGGCGCGCGTGATCGGAACGTCTCCGCGCGCGTACGCCGTTCCGGTGATCCGTCGCCGGACGCGGACCTCATCGTCCTCTCCGGGCGCGAGGCGACGGCCCTGCCCGGCTCGGGGCGGTCCGGGCGTGCGACGCGCGAGGGCCCGCGTGCCGGCCGGACGGCCGGCAGGGCACGCCCGACACGGCGGGCGCCGTGTCCCCGAGGGCCGCGCCCGTCCGGCTCGACGCCGCAGGAGCCGAACGGACGGCGCGCTGGACGGCCGCGCTCGCCACCCGGCCGACCGACCGGCCCGGACGCCCCGGCCCGTACGAGGCCCTCGGCCGCCCGGCCGCCGGCTCCGCACTCCCCGTGGCCCGGCGCCGCGGCATCCCTTCCGGCGACCTGGGGGGCGTCCTCTTCGGCCGCGGCCTCACGGGGCGCGCCGACGGCCTCTGCCGGGCCGGTGCCGGCGAGCGGGACGGCTCGGTACGGACGTACGACACGGTGGAGGAGAGCGGCCGTCCGCCGATCGTCCTCACGCCGCAGGCGCGAATGGCAACTGATAACCGTTTCCACCTGTAGATTCGTCCGTGCCCGCGGACGGACGAGGAACGGATGAGGTGGCGCGAGCGATGGGCGTGAGCATGGAGACGGCCAGGATGTGGGTGGAACGCTGGGAACGGCAGCAGGAGCGGTACGCGGTGGACCGCGAGGAGCGGTTCTCCGTGATCGCGGACGTCGTCGAGCACACCACCGCCGGCCGTGCCCGCCCCCATCTGCTCGACCTGGGGTGCGGCCCCGGCTCCCTGGCCGCCCGGCTCGCCGCCCGCTTTCCGGACGCCGAGATCGTCGCCGCCGACATGGACCCCCTGCTGCTGGAACTGGGGCGGACGCACCACGCCGACGCCGCTCGCTACGTCGACACCGTCATCGGTGAGGAGGGCTGGAACCGGGCCCTCGGACTGGAACGTCCCCTGGACGCCGCCGTCTCGACGACCGCGCTGCACTACCTGCCCGAGCCCGCGCTGCTGCGCACCTACCGCTCTCTGGCGTCCCTGCTGCGCCCCGGCGGTGTCCTCGTGAACGGGGACCACTTCCCGCCGGACGCGCCGGAGTGCTCGGCCCTCACCGCCCACGTGGGCCGTCGCCGGTCGGAGCGTACGGGCAGCCGCACGCGGGAGGACTGGCGGTCCTGGTGGGACGACGCGGCCCGGGACCCCGAACTGGCCGACCTGTTCGACGAACGCGGGCGGCGCCGGGCGGCCCGCACCGTGAGCGGGGGCGACGCGAGGGTGACGGCGCACCGTCACTCCGAACTGCTGCGCCGGGCGGGCTTCGCCCATGTCGTACCGGTCTGGCGGTTCGGTGACAGCGCCGTGCTGGTGGCGGTCATGGACGGCGCGCCCGGAGTCCGGGCTCCCGCCGGGACGTGAGCCCGCGGGGGAGGGAACCGCTCGTGCCGCGCCCGTGGTGCCGTCCGCGGCGCGCGAGGAGAAGCCCGTGCGCCCCCGTCCGGCCGCGCGGAGAACCGTACGAGCGGCTGATCTCCGGACGTGAGTACCTGCGCTGTCATGGATCGATGCCCGCATCATCCCGATAAGATCCGTTTTATGATCGGCTCAGGAAGGCTCCGGCGCCGCCATCGTCCGAAGGGTGGCCGGCGGGAGGTCGTGCTGCTGTCACCGGTGGTCGTCACCGTCCTCATCGCCGGCCTGGCGTTCTCCACTCCCAGGGAGATCGCCTTCAGCCGCCTGCTGCCCGCGGCACCCGCCCTCGCCGCCGCGCTGTGGCCCGTGCTCCCGACGGTCCTGCTGGGCACGTTCTGCCTGCTGATCATGATCGGCCTCAGCTTCGTCCACTCCGATCTGGGGACGCCGTACACGGCCGCCGCGATCGTGGCCGTCACCTTGACGGCCGCGTACGCGAGCCATCTGCGACTCCAGCGGGAGGAGACGCTCTTCCAGGTCCGGCTCGTCGCCGACGCGGCCCAGAAGGTGCTGCTGCGGCCGCTGCCGCACCGGGTCCAGGACGTCGAGATCGAGTCGCTGTACCTGGCGGCCCAGGAGCAGGCCCGGATCGGAGGCGACTTCTACGAGGCCGCCGACACGCCGTACGGGGTCCGGCTGCTCATCGGCGACGTGCGGGGCAAGGGCCTGTCGGCGGTGGGGGTCGCCTCCGCGGTGATCAACTGCTTCCGGGAGAACGCGTACGACCAGCCCGACCTCAAGGCCCTCATCCATCGGCTCCAGACCACCATGTCCCGCTACAGCGCCGCGGTCCCCGCCGACGACCAGGCGGAGCACTTCGCCACCGTCCTGATCGCCGAGATCCCGCACGGCGGCGGGCACGTCAGCATCCTCAACTGCGGGCATCCGCCCCCGGTGTTCGTGCGCGGCGGGGAGATCCACGTTCTCGAGCCCACCCTCGCCTCGACCCCCCTCAATCTCTCGGCACTCCTGGGAGACCACTACCATGTGGACACCGTCGCCTTCGTCCCCGGCGACCGACTGCTGCTCTACACCGACGGCGTGACGGAGACCCGCGACCGGGCCGGCGCGTTCTTCCCGCTGGCGGACTGGGCGCGGCGGTACAACCAGGCGCCGCCCCGCGAGCTGCTGGACCGGCTGCACGCGGACCTGCTCCACTACGCGGGCGGAAGGCTCGAGGACGACATCGCGGCCCTCGCTGTGCGCCGGCGGGCGGAGGCCTGACCGGGGACCAGGGCTGCCGCGGCGGCACATACGCGTTGCGAAGCCCCCTCGGGGCGTGAGCCGCCCACCACGCGGTACCCCGCCGAACACCCCGAGGACCGCGGGGTCTGCGCGGGGCGCCCGGCCGGCGAGCCGCGTGGAAGGATGTCGACCGTGACCGGATCGCCTTCCTGATCCTGTCGCCGAGGGCACGCCTCGGAACCACGGCCCGGGGCCGCGTGCCGCCGTGCTCGCGCACCTCGTCGCTCACGGTGATCCGGCCTTCGCACGTGCCGAAGCGGCCACGCGCCCGTCGACCAGCTCCTCCAGCCCTACGGTTCACAGGGCAGCCGATGACGAGCCGCACGGCACCACCGGACCGTCTCCCTTCAACATGCGGACCTTCAACGGGAGATGAGAACCGGGGGCCTCTGTTATGGTGCGCCGATGCCAACGATCAAACAGTTCCAAGTCACCTTCGACTGCGCGGAACCCGAGCGCGTCGCTCGTTTCTGGTGTGAGGTTCTGGGGTATGTCACGCCTCCGCCCCCGAAGGGGTTCGCCACGTGGGACGACTTCCATCGCTCGCGGCCGGCTGAGGAACGAGGCGCGTGGTTCGCGTGCAGTGATCCCTCGGGTGTGGGACCGCGACTGTACTTTCAGCGCGTTCCCGAAGGCAAGGTCGTCAAGAACAGGGTGCACCTCGACGTGCGGGTCGGCACCGGGCTCGTGGGCGAGGAGCGCCTCGCCACGCTCGAGGCCGAGTGCGCGCGACTGGTCGCGCTCGGCGCGGTACACGTGCAAACGCTGTACGCCGATGACGACAACGAGTCGTGCATCCTGATGCAGGACATCGAGGGCAACGAGTTCTGCCTCGACTGAGCGTCCTTCGGCCCCGGCTCCCGGACGGCCTTCCCGCCGCGCGTACGGGAACGGGGCCGGCGCACTCGCGCCGCCACGTCGGGGAAGCGGGGCGAGCACCCCTGCCGTCGGCATCCGGACACCCTCACCCACACCGACGAGGGCATCCGGGCAGCCACCGCCGTACGCTCCCGCACCCTCGGGACCGGCGCGCCGCTCCTCTCCCGGTACGTGGAGACCGGAGGCGCGGGCGCGCCGACGGACGAAGGCGTCCAGGACCACCGCGCGGTACACTCCGCCGTCAGTCGAAGACGTCCAGGAGGTCCGTCCAGGAACCCGCGTCGTCGGCGGGGCGGGACCGCATCGGGATCGGATGCGGGTAGGTCTCCGCCGCGGCTCTCGCGCGGACGACGTCGGGCCCGCCGCACGCCGCGACCGCGAAGGAACCGAAGACCTCGGCGAACGCGGCCGGGTCGCGGATCTCCATGCCGAACGCCCGGCCGTCCCGCAGCGGCACCCACACCACCCGTTCCGACCGCGGCCATTCCGGCACCGGCCGGTCGTCCGCGGTCGACCGCCCCTCCAGCCACAGCCGCGCCACGTGCAGCAGGTTCACCTCCTCCATCGGCAACCGCTTGCGCCGCACCCGCAGTTCACGCGTCGTCAGCTCCATGCGCTGGTTCTTCCGCGGGTACCAGACGGCACCGATCCCGCACGGCACCCACAGCAGGATCCCGATCAACGGCCAGGCCAGAGCGTCGCCCCAGGACCGGAGCAGCCCGCCGTCCAGCAGGTACAGGACCCCGAAGACCAGAACCCACTTCGCCGTCATCCGCCAGAACCCGCTGCCCTGCCGGTACAGGACCCGTCGCTTCCCCGCCATCACCATGCCCGTACGCTATCCGCCGCCCCGCGGCTCACCGTGGGCGCCCTTCGCCGCTCCCCGGCAGGCCTCGTCCCGGTCCGCCCGCCGCTCCGACGTCACCCGCCACGGCGGGCCGGGGAAGAGCACGCGCCCGCCGTCGTCCGGTACGACCATGGTCTCGACCGCGTTCCGCCTGCTCCTGCCGGACACGGACGAGCGGGGCGAGGAGCCGGTAGGTGAAGGCCGGTTCGTACTTCGGCCCCTCCCGTCGCCCACGGGCGACTCCGTGGCGCGGGCGGGTTCCGCGACCGACCCGCCCGGATGCCGGAGCGACAGCCCGCGGGAGGCAGGACGGGACACGGCCGCGCGGGCCTGTCCGGTCTTCACCCGGTCCCTCACCCACGACGCCGTTCCGCGCGGAGCACCACGAGGTGGGGGAGGCGTTCCGGCGGGCGGTTCCCCCTGCTCCGCCACGGCCGCGGGGCGGCGGTCGGCGCCGGTCGCACGGCCGCACCCCGTGAACACGGCCCGTGCACCGGGCGTGCGCGGGCCTTCAGGAACCTGCGTGGGCCTTCAGGAACCGGAGACGCGGTGGCGTCCGGAGTCGCCCCGCTCCGGTGTCCGCGGCCGTGCCTCGGGGGAGCGGACGTCGGCCAGGGTGGTGGCCAAGGCCTGCCAGATGTGGGTCGCCAGGTCGAGGTTCCCGGACTCCGTCGCCTGCCGCCCGAGCCGTTGCAGGGCGGCGACGCCCTCGTCGGCGCGGCCCGCCAGGATCATCAGCCGGCCGTCGAGGACCGACAGCCGTACCCGGTCACGGTAGGAGAGGCGCAGGTCCTCCTCGGCGAGCAGGGTCCCGCTGAGGGCCCGGGCGTCGTCCAGCCGGCCCTGATGAAAGGCGAGGTGGGCCTGGAGCGCCCGCAACTCCTGGAGCTGCAGAGGGGTGCCGATCAGGTGGAGGACGGAGGCGGCCTCGTCCAGCCAGCGCTCGGCGGCGGCCACGCCGGGCGGTGACATCTGCAGCGCGGCGGCGGTGGCGGCGGCCCGCAGCCGGGTCCACAGGGTCAGGTCGTCCTTGCCCTTCAGCAGGCCCAGGGCGGTGTCCAGCCTGGCCCGGGCGGTCGCGTCGTCCCCCTGGCGGTTGCTGACCACGGCGGCCGTCCACAACGCCTCGGCCGCCTGGGCGGAGGTGGCCACCGGCAGCAGGTCCCGCTCCAGTTCGGCGACGTGCCGGCCGGCCGTCTCCAGTCTGCCGAGTTCCGTCTCGATGCTGATCAGCACCATCAGGGCGGCCAGGGTGTCGGGCACGCCCAGTTCCGCGGCGCGGGCGACGGACAGCGCCTCCACGGCGGCCGGTTCGGCCGTGCACATGTCGCCCAGGGCGCGTGTGCAGCGGGCGTACCGGACGCGCGACCTGGCCCGGAGTTCCGGTGCCTCCAACAGGTCGCTCAGCTCGATGAGTTCCAGCAGCCGCGTGCGCTCCAGCTCGTAGTCGCCGTCGTGTCCGGCGGCGCGGCTCAGCAGCCACAGGGCCTGCCAGCGGGCGGCGGGATCCTCGCCCGCGTCCTCCTCGACCGCGCGGCTGAGGGCCGCCGTGTCGTCCGCTCCGGGCGGCGCCGAGGCCACGGCGGCCAGTACCCCGGTCAGGGACCTGCCGTCCGGAGGGCCGGCCAGGGCGGACGTGTCGACGCCGAGCCGGTGGGCGAGGTAGGACACGGCGCGCTCGGTGGGACGCCGGTCACCGGACTCCAGACGTGACAGGTATCCCGTCGACATGCCTTCGCCGACGAGGCCGGCCTGACTCAGGCCCCGTGCCAGCCGGAGCCGCTTCAACCGGCGGCCGAAATGCGGCTGTTCGAGCATCTCCCCCTCTTGTTCCGTGACGCGGCCAACAGGTGTCGTGGCCCCCGCCTGCCCGGTCGGGCGCGTGGGTCGTCGCCACTCTATGAAGCCCGACAAGGGGCTACAAGCCGTTAAGCGCAGGTCAACTGGCCCTTGCGGAGGGGCGATCGGCGCCGCGGGAAGTGTTTGGATCGAGCTTCGCACTGCCCGAAAGCGGCCCGATCGCAGGAGAGTTGCCAGGTTGCCGAGGTCGCCTGGCAAACCCTTGCCACACGGGTTGCCGACCCTTAACATCGAAGGCGCCCCCTCGATGCGATCCCGTCTTCGTCATGTGGAGGTCTTCGTGCCGCGCAGCTCCCGACCGGGTCCCCCGCGCAGGCCGGGCGTACGGCCCGCCGGCCCGCCCGGTGGCCCTCCGGCAGGATCGGACACCGAGATCGAGTGGCCGTGACAACGTTATCCACGGCAGTCGGGTGCCGGCCGCCCCGGCGCCGCCGCCTCTGCTCACCCTGACCGACCCGGGAGTCCGGCGCCCCTCCGCCGGCCGACCCGGGGCGACGCGGACACCGGCACCGGCCATCGACGAGGTGGCACGCGCCGTCACCGGACGCCCGTCGACACCCAGGCACGGCGCACCGGTCCGCTCCGCGTCCGCTCACCCTTCCCGGCCCCACGCGCAGGAAGAAGGACGGTACGTCCGTGGCGACCACGAGTTTCCCCGACGCCTCACCCCGCAAGAACAAGAAAGCCGCCGCTGCGGCCGCCCCCGCCCGCCGTGCCCCGACCGGAGACGGCGCGCCGGGCGGCGCGGCCCCGGCGGATTCTTGCAGAGCCCACGTGTCCCCCGGGGACCTGGTCGTCACGGCCGCGGACCCCGAATTCGCCCGCCCCTTCGGACTCGGCGCCGACGACATATGCGGGTACGGCCTGCTCGACCTTCTCCGCTCACCCGTTCCCGCACGGCTGAGAGAAAGGTTCACCGCGCTTTCCTCGGGGAGCGTCCGGCGATTTCGGGAAAGGGTGACGGGCAGGGACGGCACCGGCCGGGATTTCCAGGCGGAAATCACCGGAGTCGCCGTCAGGAAACCTTCGGGGGACACGGCCGGCTTCATCGTCTTTCTGCGCCGGTCCGAAGGCGCGGTTTCCGCCGGACCCGTGCTCGACGCCCTCGACGCGCAGGTCCTGGAAGGTGTGGCGGGTGGTGAGTCCACAATGCAGCTGGCCTCCCGTCTCTATCTGAGCCGTCAGGGAATCGAGTACCGCGTCGGGCAGATGCTGCGGCGCTTCGACGTGTCCAACCGCCCCGCCCTGGTGGCGCGGGCGCACGCGCTCGGCATGTTCGCCGCGGGCCAGTGGCCCCCGCGCGTCCTCCCGGAACGCGTGCGGTAGCACGGGAGAGGACTCCTCGGGCCCGCGCGGCGGTTGTGGCGGTGACGCACCGCCACAACCGCCCTCGCGCGGACCCGGCCCCGGGAACCGGTGCCGGCGTCACGCCGCGGAGGGCTGCCACGCCTCCTGGAACCGGCGGCGGGCCCGGAACAGACGGGAGCGGACGGTGCCCACGGGCAGGGCGAGCACCTCGGCCATCTCCTCCTCGTTGAGCCCGTAGGCGCGCAGGGTGAGGACCTGCCGGTGCGCCCGGGACAGACGCTCCAGCACGTCGCTGATGTGCACCGCGTCCAGGGGGTTCGCCTCCTGCCGCGACTCCACCTCGACACAGCGGCGTTCCTCGCCGTAGCGCTTGGCGGTGCGGACGGCCTCGCGGACCGTCACCGAGCGCACCCAGCCGTAGAACGCCGCCGGTTCGCGCAGGGAACCCAGGCCGCGGTAGACGGCGAGCAGCGCCTCCTGCGTGGCGTCGGCACCGTCGTCGTGGGTGATGGACCTGCAGATGCGCGCGACGTAGGGCGTGATGCCGGTCAGCAGGCGGTTCATCGCGTGCTCGTCGCCCGCCTGGGCTCGGGGGAGCAGTGCCAGGGGGGAGGGGAGTTCGCTGACGGTGGTCATGTCGGGCAGCGCTTCCTTACGGCAGCCGGGCGGGGACGGGAAGGGCACAGGGGCCGTGGTCAGCCGGTGGCGGCGAGGGCGTCCCCGGGCTCCGCCGCGGTCGTGAAGCCGAGGAGCCCGGTACGCACGTCGTCGCGGAACGCCCGCATGAAGGACGGGCTGTAACAGGCGGTGGAGTGCGGGAACTCGATGGAGAGCCGACCCTCGAAGGAGACCACGCACGCCATGACGGGGCTGCGCCCCGCCTGCGGGAAGTAGTGCTCGCGGGCCGGCACCAGACGCACGTCGACCGCCCGCAGTCCGCTCGGCAGCCGCGGGCCGGGGACGACGCCCATGTTGGTGGCGATCACCGTGGCCAGTTGCAGAGCGGGGTTGCGCGGGATCTCCGGCGTGATGCGCATCTCGTGGAAGTGGTCGCCGCGGGAGAGGAAGTCGCTCAGGCGGGCGTGCACGGCACGGGCCAGCTCCAGCGGCTCGGACGCCTCGGACACCTCCAGGGTCTGCAGGTGGGTGGTGACCGCGGGCACCGGGACGGAGGCGGGCAGCGGAGGGGACAGCCGGGAGCGCAGGTCGACGGGGGAGAGGCAGCCGAGGGTGCGGGATCCGCCGCCGTCCAGGCGCCGCCGGGCCGTGGCCAGCAGTACCGCGGCGACCAGGGCGTGCACGGAGACGCCCGAGCCGCGCGCCGCCCGGCGCAGCCGCGAGGTGAGGTCCGCGTCCAGGGTCAGCCTGCGAACCTCGATGTGCCCGTCCGCGCCGGCGCCTTCGCCGGTGACGGCGTCGTACGGCACCAGCTCGACCGGATGCCGCCGGAGCTGTTCGAGACGGCCGTCGAGGTACTTCGCCGTGTCGGCGGCGTCGGCCTCGGGCAGCAGCCGGCTGACGGGCTCGGGCCAGCGCGGGAGGCCCGGACCGGCGGCCCCGGCGGCGGGCTCCCCGTCGACCAGCGCCCGGTAGCGGTCCCACAGCGCGTTGTGCAGCGCGATGCTGCTGTGGCCGTCGGTGACGGTGTGGTCCACCACCAGCAGGAACAGGTGGTTCTCACCGTCCGGCGCGCTGACCAGGACGGCACGGCTCAGCGGGCCCCCGACCGGGAGGGGCCTGTTCAGCTCCGCCGCGTAGGCCTCCTCCGCGTCACCGGTCCGGGCGACCAGCCGCGGCCGCTCGTCCTCACCGAGGACGCGCAGCACGTGACCCGCCCCGTCCCGCTCGATGCGGGACCGCAGCGGCGGGTTCGCCTCCGTCAGGGCGTCGAACGCGGCCGACAGCGCCGCGACGTCCACGGCTCCGCGCAAGGAGCAGGACAGGAAGGCCCTGCTCCTCTGGCCCACGTAGAGCGTCTCGACCGGACACAGCGCACGGTGCATGCCGTCAGCCTTCTTTCCGTCGTCCATTTCGGGTCCACGGCCCGCAATCGGTTTGTCGCCGCGGCTTTCCGCGGGGCGGCAGGGGCTTTTCGAGAGTGCACGGCGGAACACCGCCGAATCCAGCGGAGCGCACACAGCGGCGCGAAGTCGCGTGTTTTCCCTAAAAGTTGAGCCGGGGCGCGCACTCCCCGGCCGTGCGTTCTCCAGGGAAACCCCTGAATCGGCGTCCCGGGAGCCCGGATTCCTTGACCCGGCCGGTTCCGGTGCACCACCGTGCTGTGCCGTGAAACCGGGACGGGCGGCGTGCTTCCCCGCCCCGGCGTGCGGCCTCCTTTCCGCCCCGTGGGCCGGCCCGGCGCGTACCCCCACGCGAGGGCGGCGCGGAGTGGTGGCCGCACCCGTCCGATCCGGCCGGGCCTTCGCCGTCCGGGACATTACGGCTTGCCACGTGAGGGTTGTGCTATGTCACTCCAGGAGGACGAACGTCGACCGCTGTCCGGAGCCCAGGAGGGCCTCTGGTACGCCGGGCGGCTCGCACCGGACGGTGCCGCGTACAACACGGCGGAGGCGGTGGAGATCCACGGCCCCCTCGACACCGCCCTGTTCGAGACCGCGCTGCGGCGCACCGTCGGCGAGGCCGACACCTTCGCCCTGCGTTTCGCCGACACCGGTGACGGACCGCGCTGCCACCTCGCCCCGGACGCGGACGACTGGCCCCTGCACCGGGTCGACGTCAGCGGCGCCGCCGATCCGGAAGCCGCCGCGTGGGCCCACGTCCGCGCCGATCTCGCGGTCCCCGTGGACCTGGACAAGGGCCCGCTGTTCGCCCACACCCTGCTGACCCTGGCCCCCGACCGGTTCCTCTGGCTGCTGAGGGCCCATCACCTCCTGCTCGACGGCTACAGCTACAAGCTCCTCGGGCGGCGCCTGGCCGAGACGTACAACGCCCTGGCCGAGGGGCGCGAGCCGGATTCCTGCGGCTTCGCGCCGGTGAGCCGGCTCCAGGCGGAGGAGGCGGCCTACCGTGCCTCCGAGCGGTACGCCCGCGACCGCGACCACTGGGCGCGCCGCCTGGCCGGCCTGCCGGAGCCCGCCCGCCTCACCTCCCGTACGGCCGCCCCCACCGCGCCCTTCCTGCGCCGCACCGCCGAACTGACGCCCGCCGAGACCGGTGCCCTCGACACCGCCGCGGCCCGCCTCGGCGTCCGCCGCACCGACCTGCTGACCGCCGCCACCGCCGCCTACCTGCACCGCATGACCGGCGCCGGGGACCTGGTGCTGGGCCTGGCCACCATGAGCCGGCTCGGCGGCGCCGCCCTGCGCACCCCCGGCACCGCCTCCGACGTCCTCCCGCTGCGCGTGACCGCCGCCCCCGACACACCCCTCGCCGAGCTGGCCCGGACCGTCGCCGGTGAACTGGAGGCCCTGCGCCGCCACCAGCGCTACCGGGGCGAGTTCCTCCGCCGCGACCTGGGCCTGCTGGGCACCGGACGCCGGCTGTACGGGCCGGTCCTCAACATCGTCCCGTTCGACGAGTCCCCGGTCTTCGGCGGGCACCCCACCACCTGGCACCACCTGTCCGGCGGAGCCGTCGACGACCTCCAGATCTCGGTGCGTCCCGGCACCCGCCCCGGCGGACTGTGGCTGGCCCTCGACGCCAACCCCGCCCTGTACGAGGAGGACGAACTCGCCCTGCACCGCGACCGGTTCCGCACACTGCTGCGCCGACTGGCCGAGACGGAGCCGACGACGCCGCTGGGCGATCTGGACCTCCTGCTGCCGGGCGAACACCCCCGCGACACCCCCGTCCACACCTGTCCGGTCGAGCGGACCCTCACGGAACTGTTCGAGGAGCGGGCGGCCGCCGGGCCCGAACGGACCGCCGTCACCTGCGGGGACGAACGGCTCACGTACGCCGAACTCAACGCCGAGGCCAACCGCCTGGCCCGGCTGCTGACCGAACACGGCGCCGGCCCCGGCCGGACGGTGGCGCTGGCCCTGGAGCGCGGCGTGCGGCTGCTGCCCACCCTGCTGGCCGTCCTCAAGACCGGCGCCGCCTACCTGCCCCTGGACCCCGGCCACCCGGCCGAGCGGCTGCGGCTGGTCGTCGAGGACGCGGCCCCCGTCGTCCTCGTCACCGAGCGCGCCCACGCCCACCTCGCCCCGGACACCCTCCCCGCCGTCCTGCTGGACGACCCGGAGGTCGCCGCGGACCTCGCCCGCCGCCCCGCCGCCGACCTGGGCGACGCCGACCGGAACGGGCCGGTGAGCCCGTCCGACACCGCGTACGTCATCCACACATCCGGCTCCACCGGCCGCCCCAAGGGCGTGCCCGTCCCGCACGCGAACGTCGTACGGCTCTTCGCCGCCGCGTCCGCGCACTTCGACTTCCGCGCCGACGACGTGTGGACGCTGTTCCACTCCTACGCCTTCGACTTCTCCGTGTGGGAGATCTGGGGCGCCCTGCTGCACGGCGGCCGGATCGTCGTCGTGCCGTACGCCGTCAGCCGCTCGCCGCGCGAGTTCCGGGAGCTGCTGCACCGCGAGGGCGTGACCGTCCTCAACCAGACGCCGTCCGCCTTCGAGCAGCTGATCGACGCCGACCTGGAACGGGGCGGGGACACCGGGGCGCTGCGCTACGTCGTCCTCGGCGGCGAGGCCCTGCGCCCCGCGCGGCTGCGCCCCTGGGCCGACCGGCACGGCCTGGACCGCCCGGCGCTGGTGAACATGTACGGCATCACCGAGACCACCGTGCACGTCACCCACCACCGCCTCACCCGCGCCGACCTGGACGACCCGCGCCGCGGCAGTGTCATCGGCACCCCGCTCGCCGACCTCCGCGTCCACCTGCTGGACGCCGCGGGCCGCCCGGTGCCGCCCGGCGCGACCGGCGAGATGTACGTCTCCGGTGCCGGCGTCGCCGCCGGATACCTGAACCGGCCCGAACTGACCGCCGAGCGCTTCCTCGACGACCCCCACGGCCCGCCCGGCACCCGCATGTACCGTTCGGGCGACCTGGCCCGGCGCCGCCCCGACGGCACGCTCGACTACGTCGGCCGCGCCGACGCCCAGGTGCAGCTGCGCGGCTTCCGCGTCGAACCCGGCGAGATCGAGGCCGTCCTCGCCGCCCATCCGGGCGTCGCCCGCGCCGCCGTCGTGCCCCGCCGCGCCGACAGCGGCGCCCTGCACCTCGTCGCCTACACCGTCCCCGCGGGCGACGGACCCGTGGACCCCGCCGCACTGCGCGCCCACGCCGCCGCCCACCTGCCCGAGCACATGGTCCCGGCCGCCTGCGTCCCGGTGGACACGCTGCCGCTGACCGCGAACGGCAAGCTCGACGTGCAGGCCCTGCCCGACCCCGACTTCACCGCCGCCGCGTCCGGCACCCGCCCCGCGACACCGCGACAGGCCCTGGTGTGCGCCCTGTTCGAGGACGTCCTGAAACTGCCGCGGGACACGGTGGGCACCGACGCCGGCTTCTTCGACCTGGGCGGCGACTCCCTCCTCGCCACCCGCCTGCTCGCCCGCCTGCGGCACGCCACCGGCGCCGAGATCCCCCTCACCGCCCTGTTCGAGACGCCGACCCCGGCCGCCCTCGCCGAGCGGCTCGACGTACGGGCGGACGACACCCCGCCCCGGCCGGCCCTCGGCGGCGCCGCACGCCCGCGGCGGGTGCCCCTGTCCTTCGCCCAGGAACGCATGTGGTTCCTGAACCGGCTCGACGAGGGAGCGGCCACCTACAACATCCCGCTCCTCGTCCCGGCCGGCGCCGGCCTCGACACCGAGGCGCTCCGGTCGGCCCTCGGCGACCTGGCCGACCGCCACGAGATCCTTCGGACCGTGATCGCCGAACACGACGGCGTCCCCCACCAGCGCGTCCTGCCGCCGGGGGAGCTGCGCCCGGTCCTGCGGCACGTCGACTGCCCCGCCGCGGAGACCGCCGCCCACGTCACCGCCGCGCTGCGGCACCGCTTCGACCTCACCGCCGAAAGCCCCCTCACCGCCTGGCTGCTGGGCACCGGCAGCGAGCGGGTGCTGCTGTTCGTCCTGCACCACAGCGCGGCCGACGGCTGGTCCCTCGGCCCCTTCGCCACCGACCTGAGCACCGCCTACGCGGCCCGCCGGGCCGGCCGGGCACCCGCGTGGACCCCGCTGCCGGCGCAGTACGCCGACTACGCGCTGTGGCAGCGCGCCCTGCTGGCCCCCGCACCGGACGGCCCCGGCCGGCTGGAGCGGCTCACCGCCCACTGGCGCACCGCGCTGGACGGCCTGCCCGAGGAGTGCACCCTGCCCGGCGACCGGCCGCGTCCCACCGCACCGCGCGGCGGCGGCGCCCACGTCGAGGCCACCGTCGACGCCACCCTGCACCGCGCCCTGCTGCGCCTCGCCGACCGCGAGGGCGCCAGCCTGTTCATGGTGCTGCACGCCGCCGTCAGCGCCCTGCTCACCCGCTGCGGCGCCGGCGAGGACATCGTCCTCGGCACCCCCGTCGCCGGCCGCACCGAACCCGCGCTGGATCCCCTGATCGGCCTGATCAGCAACACCCTGGTGCTGCGCGCCGACACCTCCGGCGACCCCGCCTTCCGGGACCTCCTCGCCCGGCTGCGCACCGCCGACCTGGCCGCCCTCGACCACCAGGACCTGCCCCTCGACCGGCTGGTGGACGACCTCAACCCGCCCCGCACACCCGGCCGGCACCCCCTGTTCCAGGTGATGCTGGCCCTGCAGAACAACGCGCCCGCCGTCCTCGAACTGGACTCCGTCCGAACAGAGTTGCGGCCCACCGCCACCGGAACCGCCAAGTTCGACCTCTTCGTGGACGTCCTGGAACGCCACACCCCCGAGGGCACCCCCGACGGCCTGACCCTGCACGTCGAGTACGCCACCGACCTCTACGACGCCGGCACCGCCGAGGCGTTCACCCACGCCCTGCGCGAGACCCTGCGCACGGTGGGCGCCGACCCCGAAGTCCGCGTCGCGGAACTGCCCGCGCCCCCCGGCCGCACCCCCGCCCCGGCCGGGACCGACCCCGTGGAACTGGAGCACGCGGCCCTCGCCGTGCCCGGTGTCCGCGACGCCCGCGCCCTGCCCGGCACCGACGGCACCCCACCCCGCCTGTACGTGGTGCCGGGGCGGGCGGACGCCGCCGAACGCGTCGAGGAGGCCCTGGACCGCGCCGGCCACGCCACCGTCCGCGTCACGGCGGTCAACGTGCTGCCGCGCGCGCAGGACGGCACCGTCGACACCGCGGCGCTGCGCGCCCTGCCCGCCGTCGACCGCACCGCGGTCAGGACCTGGCGGGAGCACCTGACCGCCCTCCCCGGCGTCACCACCGCCGAGGTGACGGCGGAGGACACCCCCGAGGAGCTGGACCGCCGCCACACCGGCCTGCCCGACCGCACCACGCGACCCGCCCCCGCCCCCGCCGGCCGCGCCTCCGCGGTCCCCGCGCTCAGCGAGGGCCCCGCCCTGACCGAGCCGTCCGTGCAGAGCTGGGCCGAGGCCCTGCGCCGCGCCGCCGCACGGGACCGGGGCGACATCGTCCACGTCCACGCCGACGGCGGTGAACACCGGCGCACCTACGCCTCCCTGATCCCCGAGGCCTCCCGCGTCCTCGCCGGCCTGCGCCGGGCGGGCCTGCGCCCGGGCGACCGGGTCATCCTCCAGTGCGACGCCACCGAGGACTTCATCGCCGTGCTGTGGGGCTGCGTCCTCGGCGGCTTCGTCGCCGTCCCGCTGACCGTCCCCGTCTCCTACGACACCCCCTCGGCGGCGCTGACCAAGCTGGAGGGCATCTGGCGGATGCTCGGCCGGCCCCAGGTCGTGTGCTCCGCCGGCCGGGAGGCCGGGCTGCGCGCCCTCGCCGCCCGGCAGGCCTGGCCCGGCCTGCGGCTCACCACGGCCGACGCGCTGCGCGAGGCGCCCGAGGACCACGACTGGCACCCCGCCGCGCCGGACGACCTCCTGCTGCTGCTCATGACGTCCGGCAGCACCGGTCTGCCCAAGGCGGTACGGCTCACCCACCGCAACGTGCTGACCCGCTCCGCCGCCACCGAGCAGCTGAACGGCCTCGGCGCGGACGACGTCTCCCTGAACTGGATCCCGCTCGACCACGTCACCGGCGTGGTCATGTTCCACCTGCGGGACGTGTACCTGGGCTGCCGCCAGATCCACGCCCCCACCTCCTGGATCCTCGAGGACCCGCTGCGCTGGATGGACCTCGCCGACCGGCACCGGGTCACCGTCACCTGGGCACCCAACTTCGCCTTCGGACTCCTCGCCGAGCAGTCCCACCGCTTCACCGGCCGCACCTGGGACCTGTCACCGATGCGGCTGGCGATGAACGCCGGCGAGGTCGTCGTCGCCCAGGCCGCCCGCCGCTTCCTGCACGCGCTGAAGCCGTTCGGCCTGCCGCAGCACGTGATGCACCCCGGCTGGGGCATGTCCGAGACCTGCTCCGTGGTCACCGACGCCGTCCTGCCCGGCGAACCCGACGCCACCGAGGGCGCCTTCGTCAGCTGCGGCCGGCCCTACCCGGGGTTCGCCATGCGGATCGTCGACGAGCACGGCACCCTCCTGAAGGAGGACGAGGCCGGCCGGCTCCAGGTCCGCGGCACCTCCGTGACCGGCGGCTACCACGACAACCCGGCGGCCAATGCGGAGGCGTTCACCGGGGACGGCTGGTTCGACACCGGCGACCTGGCGTTCCTGCGGGACGGCGAGCTGTACATCACCGGCCGCGCCAAGGACGTCATCATCGTCAACGGCGTCAACCACTACAGCCACGAGATCGAGGCCTGCGTCGAGGAACTGCCGTACGTGGAGCGGAGTTTCACCGCCGCGGTCGCGGTGCGCACCGACCCGTCGTCACCCACCGACGAACTGGCCCTGTTCCTCCACCTCACCCCCGAGGCCGCCGCCGAACCGGCCGGCGCCCTCCGCGAGATCGCCGGCAAGGTCACCCGGGAGATCGGCGTCAGCCCCTCCTTCCTGATCCCGGTCGCGCGGGACGCCGTGCCCAAGACCGAGATCGGCAAGATCCAGCGCACCAAGCTGCGCAAGGGCTTCGAGGCGGGCGACTTCGACGACGAGGTCCGCCGGACCCAGATGCTGCTGGGCACCGCCACGACCGTCCCCGACTGGTTCCTGCGACCGGTGTGGCAGCGGACGGAACACCCCGGAACCCCCGCGACGACGCCCGGCCGGCACACCCTCGTCCTGACGGGCGGCGACCCCCGGACCGGGGAGCTCGCGGAACGGCTCGCCGACGCGCTGCGGTCCGCCGGCGGCCTGTGCACGGTGGTCGGCGAGGGAACGTCGTACGCCCGGCTCGATGCCGCGCACTACCGTGTGCGGCCCGCCGAGGAAGCCGACTACGGCGTACTGCTGGAGCGGCTGGAGCACGACCGGCGGCCGGTCGACGCCGTCCTCCACCTCGACGGGCCGCACGGCACGGAGGATCCGCAGACGGCACCGGACGACACGACCGGCGCGGAGCGACTGCTCGCGTTCGCCCGCGCCCTCACCACCCGGCCCGGACGGCGGCGCCCCGTCGACCTCGTCCACGTGACGGCGGGCGCCCAGGCCGTGCGCCCCGGCGACCGGCCCTCCCCGGCCCACGCCATGGCGGGCGCGCTCCTCAAGTCACTGGCCGAGGAATCCGGCCGGCTGCGCGTCACCCACCTCGACCTCGCACCGGACGAGGACGCGGACCCCCTGCCCGTCCTGTCGGCCGAGGCGACGGTCACCGCGGACGGCGCGGAGGTGGCGTACCGCGAGGGGCACCGGTACGTACGCCGTCTCGCCCCCCTGCCCGGCACCCCGTCCCGCGTCGAGCCGTCCGCGGACGACGGCTTCACCCTGCTCACCGGCGGACTGGGCGGCGTCGGCGCCGAGATCGCGGCGCACCTGCTCCGCACCCCGGGCACCCGGCTGCTGATCGTGGGTCGCACTCCGGAGTCCGAGGCCGCCGTTTCGGCGCTGTCGGGCGAGCCGGGCGAGGTCCGCTACGCCCGCGCCGACGTCACCGACGAACGCCAGGTGCGGGCCGCGGTGGAGGCCGCCGCCGAGGCGTGGGGCGTGCCCCTGCGGTCGGTGCTGCACCTGGCCGGCACGTTCGTGGAACGGCCCGTGGGGGAGCTGGACGCCGCCACCTGGCGCCGGGCGCTCCGGGCGAAGGCGCGCGGCGCGTGGACGCTGCACCGGCTCACCGCCGACCACCCGGTCGGCTCCTTCGTCACCTTCTCCTCGGTGAACGGCTTCTTCGGCGGCGCCATGAACGCCGCCTACGCCGCCGCCAACGCCTACCTGGACGCCCTCGCCGGCTACCGCCGCAGCCTCGGCCTGCCCGCGCAGTCCCTGGCCTGGAGCATGTGGCGCGAGCGCGGCATGAGCCGCGGCTACGGCCTCACCGCGCTCACCGAGGCCCGCGGCTACCGGCTGCTCGACGTCCCCGCCGCGCTGCGCTCCTTCGACCTGGCCCGCTCCCTGGACGAGCCGCACCTGCTGATCGGCGCCGACCGCACCGCCCCCTGGGTCCGCAGCCACGTCGTGGCCCCCGTGCGGCAGGTGCGGCGCCTGGCCGCGCGCGTCGGCCTGGAGGACGGCATCGACCTGGGCGCCCTGTACCGCGCGGCGGCCGACGGCGCCCGCGCGGCCGGCCTGTCCGACGCGTGGACACTGCGCTCGGCGGGCACCACCGCCCGCCCGGACGAGACCGGGACGGGAGAGGACCCGCGGCGGCTGGAGCACCGGATCGCCGAGGTGTGGTGCGGCGTCCTGGGCCGCGACCGGGTGGGCCGGGACGAGAACTTCTTCGACCTGGGCGGCAACTCCCTGCTCCTGGTCACCGCCCGGACCGCCGTCAACCGGGCCTTCGGCACCGACGTGTCGGTGGTCGACCTGTTCGCGCACCCCACCGTCCGGGACCTCGCCCGCCACCTGTCGGAACGCGGCGCCGCCCCGGCGGCGGACGCCGGACCGTCACCCCGGCCGGAGGCCGGCGGCGGTCTGGACCACGCCAAGGAGAAGGCACAGCGCCAGCGCGCCGCCCGCGCGCGCCGCGCCGCACGCCACGGGAAGGACCGGGACCGTGCGTGAACCCGCCGGGCCGGGCCGGCCCTACGACATCACCGAGCCGGGAGAGGACGAGGCACAGGCCGTGCACGACACCAGCACACCCCACGACGAGGACCTCCCCGCCGTCGCCGTCATCGGCATGGCGGGCCGCTTCCCCGGCGCCGACGACCTCGACGCCTTCTGGGAGAACCTCGCGGCCGGCCGGGAGGCGATCCGGCCCGTCACCGACGAGGAGTTCCTCGCCGCGGGCGGCGACCCGCGCGACCTGGACGACCCGGCACTGATCCGGATGGCGTCGGTCGTCGAGGGCATCGACCGCTTCGACTCCGGCTTCTTCGGCTACAGCCCCGCCGAGGCCGCCGTCGTCGACCCGCAGCAGCGGCTGCTGCTGGAGACGGCCTACCACGCCCTGGAGGACGCCGGCTGCCTCGGCGCGGACCGTACGGGCGAGGCGTTCGGCGTGTACGCGGGCGCCGGCGACAGCCGCTACTACCCGGCCCACGTGTACCCGCGCTTCGCCGGGCAGCCCGGCTCGGTGGCGCTCGTCCACGCCGCCACCGCCAACTCCCTGGGCACCCTCGCCACCCGCGTCTCCTACGAACTGGGCCTCACCGGCCCGAGCGTGTCGCTCCAGACGGCCTGCTCCACCGCGCTGGTCGCCGTGCACACCGCCTGCCAGGACCTGCTGGACCACCGCTGCGACACCGCGCTCGCCGCCGCCGTCTCCCTCAACCTCTCCGCCGTCCTGGGCTACCGCCACGTGCCCGACGGGCCGTTCTCCCCCGACGGCCACTGCCGCGCCTTCGCCGCGGACGCCGCCGGCACCTCCTCCGGCGACGGCGTGGGAGCCGTCGTGCTCAAACGGCTGGAGGACGCCCTCGCCGACGGCGACCGCGTCCGCGCCGTCATCCGCGGCAGCGCCGTCAACAACGACGGCCGCCGCAAGGTCGGCTTCAGCGCGCCCAGCGCCGCCGGACAGACCGAGGTCGTCCTCGCCGCCCAGGCCCAGGCGGAGGTCGACGCCGGCACGATCGGCCTGATCGAGGCGCACGGCACCGCCACGAAACTCGGCGACCCGATCGAGGTGTCCGCCCTCACGGAGGCCTTCCGGCACAGCACGCGGCGGACCGGATTCTGCGCGCTCGGCTCGGTCAAGACCAACATCGGCCACCTCGGCGCCGCCGCCGGCATCGCCGGACTCATCAAGGCGGTCCTGGCCCTGGAACACCGGCGGATCCCGCCGAGCCTGCACTTCGACCGCCCCAACCCGCTCATCGACTTCGACACGAGCCCCTTCCGCGTGCCCACCGCCCTGGAGGACTGGCCCGCGGAAGGCCACCCCCGCCGCGCCGCCGTCAGCGCCTTCGGCATCGGCGGCACCAACGCCCACGTCGTCCTGGAGGAGGCCCCGCCCGCCGCCCCCGCCGCGCCCCGCCCGCCCGAGGACGGCCGCCGCCTGGTGCTGCCCCTGTCCGCCCGCACCGCGGGCGCCCTGTGCGGCCAGGCCGAGGCGCTCGCCCGGCACCTCGAACGCCGGCCCGAGCTGCGCCTGGACGACGTCGCGCACTCCCTGCGCACCGACCGGCCCGCGCTGCGCCACCGGCTCACCGTCACGGCGGCCTCCCGCGAGGAGGCCCTCGAAGCGCTGCGTACCGCCGCCCCCGCCACCCCGCCGCTCCCCGACGACCCGGCCCGCGTGGCGTTCCTGCTGCCCGGCGGCGGCACCCAGTACCCCGGCATGGGCGCGGAGCTGTACCGCGACCACACCGTCTACCGCGACACCGTCGACGAGTGCGCCCGCATCCTGCGGCCCGTCCTCGGCACCGACCCGCGCACCGCCCTCTTCGAGGAGCGGCGGCCCGACGACACCTCCGCCTTCCTCGGGCTCGTGGTCACCGAGTACGCCCTGGCCCGCACCCTCATGGAGTCGGGCGTGCGCCCCGACGCGCTGATCGGCCACTCGCTCGGCGAGTACACGGCAGCCTGCCTGGCCGGCGTCATCGACCTCGAGGACATGCTGCCCCTGGTCACCGAACGCATCCGGCTGATCAGCGCCGCCGGCGGGGCCACCGTCGGCGTCGCCGCCCCGGCGGAGGAGATCCGGCCGCTGCTCGACGACGACCTGTCCCTGGCCGCCGTCAACGGCCCCCAGGCATGCACCGTCGCCGGACACCTCGACGCCGTCACCCGCTTCGAAGCCGAGCTCACCCGCCGGAGCGTGCCGTTCCGCCGCCTGCGCATCCCCGTCGCGGCCCACTCCCACGTCCTGGACCCCGTCCTGCCGGCCTACGAGGCCCACCTGCGCCGGGTCACCCTGCGCCCGCCGCGCATCCCGTACGTCACCAACGTCACCGGCACCTGGGTCACCGACGCCCAGGCCACCTCCGTACGCCACTGGATCGACCACACCCGCGCCACCGTGCGGTTCGCCGACGGCATCACCGCCCTGTGGGACCGTCTGCGCCCGGTCCTGGTGGAGATCGGGCCGGGCGACACCCTGACCAAGCTCGCCACCGGCCGCCTCGCCGACGAGGCACCGGTGACCGTGACCACCATGCGGCACGCCAAGGCCGAGGCGTCCGACGGGTTCGTCCTCGCCGAGGCGCTGGGACGGCTGTGGAGCGCGGGCGTGGACAGCGCCCTGCCCCCGGTGCCGGGCGCGCCCCGGAGGGCGCCGCTGCCCCCGTACGCCTTCGAACGCCGGCGCCACTGGATCGACGCCCCCGGCGCCCGCACCGGCCCCGCCGCCTCCGACGACACCCCGGCCGCGGCGGACCCCGGCCCCGGCCTCGCCCCGCGGCCCCGGCTGACGACCGGGCACGTACCGCCGCGCACCGCACGCGAACAGGCGGTGACCCGGCTCTGGGAGGAGACCCTGGGCATCGGCGGCATCGGCCTGCACGACAACTTCTTCGACCTCGGCGGCGACTCCATGCGCGCCGTGCTGCTGGCGGGCCGGCTGCGCCAGGCCGGCGTCCTCGACGTCCCGGCGGCGACCCTGCTGGCCGCCCCCACGGTGGCCGGGGTCCTTGCCGCAGCCGACGAACCGGACGGGGGGACCGCCACGGGGGAGGCGCGGACCGCGCTGAGCCCGCTGCTGCCGCTGCGCGCCGAGGGCACCGCCACGCCCCTGTTCTGCGTCCACCCCGGCGCGGGCGTGGCCTGGCGCTACACGGGCCTGCTGCCGCACCTCGGCGGCGACCAGCCCGTCCACGGCATCCAGGCGGCCGGCCTCGACGGCACCACCCCGCCCGCCCCGGACGCCGCCGCCATGGTCGCCCACTACCTCGACCTGGTGCGCCGGGTGCAACCGCACGGCCCGTACCGGCTGCTGGGCTGGTCCTACGGCGGATTCGTCGCGCACGCCATGGCCTGCGCCCTCCAGCGCGACGGCGAGCGGGTCGAACTCCTGGCCATGCTCGACGCCCCCCAGCCGCACGGCACCGCTCACGACCCCGACGCGGCCGAACGCCAGGTGGCGGCCCTGCTGTCCCGGGTGGCCGGACTCCCCGCCGGCCCCGGCGCGGCGCCCCCGGACGTCGACACCGTCCTGGACCGGATCGACGCACGGGTCACGGCCGACCCGTCGAGTTCCCCCGTCACCCGCGCCGAGGCCGCCGCCATCGCCGCCGTCATGCGCAACAACCTGCGCATCGCGCCCCAGTTCACCCCCGGTGTCTTCCGGGGCGACGTGCTGTTCTTCAGCGCGGCCGAGGAGACGCCCACGGACTTCCCGGCCGACCTGGCGGTGCTGCCCGGCAAGGCCGACAGCTGGCGGCCCCACGTCGACGGCACGCTGCACGACCACCACGTGCCCTGCGGCCACTACGAGATGACCGAACCCGGACCGATCGCCCGCATCGGCGAGACGGTCGCCAAGGCCCTGCGCGGCCTCACCGGCTGAGCCGCCGTTCCCCCTACCCCTCCCGAGCACGCGTTGAGGAGAACCAGCGTGGAAGCGACCCAGGAACTCTACGAACTCGGCGACGCGCCCGAGATCGGCACCGCACCCCGGCGGATGTACGCCTCACTGATCCGCCGTGAACGCTACGGACAGCCCGTCGACGCCTTCCGGACCGAGGTGGTCGACGTGCCGCCCGTGGGCCGCGGACAGGTCCTGGTGAAGGTGATGGCCGCCGGCATCAACTACAACAACGTCTGGGCGGCGCTGGGGTCGCCGCTCGACGTGATCGCCGCCCGGCAGAAGGCGGGCGCCGCCGAGGACTTCCACATCGGCGGCTCCGACCTGTCCGGGATCGTGTGGGCGGTCGGCGAGGACGTGCGCGGGGTGGGGCTCGGCGACGAGGTCGTCGTCCTCGCCAACCGCTGGGACGAGAAGGCCGACGACATCCGCCTCGGCGGCGACCCCACCTGGTCCACCAGCCAGCGGGTGTGGGGGTACGAGGAGAACTACGGCTCCTTCGCCCAGTTCGCCGTCGTCGACGACTACATGTGCCACCCCAAACCCGCCCGGCTGTCCTGGGCGGAGGCCGCCTGCTACATGGCGACCGCGGCCACCGCCTACCGCCAGCTCTTCGGCTGGCCGCCGCACACGGTGCGCCCCGGCGACCCGGTGCTGATCTGGGGCGGCGCCGGCGGCCTCGGCTGCATCGCCATCCAGCTCGTCCGGCACGTCGGCGGCATCCCCGTCGCGGTCGTCTCCAGCGAGGAACGCGGCGAGTTCTGCCTCAAGCTGGGCGCCGAGGGCTTCATCGACCGGCGCCGGTTCGACCACTGGGGGCGGTTGCCGGACACCTCCGACGAGGCGGCGACGGGCCGCTGGCTGTCGGGGGCCCGCGCCTTCGGGCGGGCCTTCTGGGAGGTGCTCGGCGAGCGCCGCAGCCCGCGCATCGTGCTGGAGCACTCCGGCGCCGACACCGTCCCCACCTCCCTGTACCTGTGCGACAACGGCGGCATGGTCGTCCTGTGCGGCGGCACCACCGGCTACAACGGCGACGTCGACCTGCGGTTCCTGTGGATGCGGCAGAAGCGCCTGCAGGGCTCGCACGTCGCCACCGCCCGCGAGGCACGGGAGGTCACCCGGCTGATCGACCAGGGAATCATCGACCCGTGTCTGTCGCGCACCTTCGATTTCGACGAGATAGGACTCGCCCACCAGCTCATCCACGACAACCGGCACCCGGCGGGGAACATGGCCGCACGCGTGGGCGACCGGGGCTGAGGAACGGGACGGCGGTGCGCGGGTCCGGGTGATTCGCGCACCGCCGGAGGGGTACCTGCGGCGGGGTACGACGCACGTGTACTCACGGGAGGTACCCCATGGGCAAGCTGGGCGACATGATGAACAAGGCCAAGCAGATGGCCAAGGGCCACCCCGACCAGGCCGACAAGGGCGTCGCGGGCGCCGAGCGGGCGGTCGACCGGCGGACGGGCGACAAGTACGACGCCCGGACCGACAAGGCCGCCGACACGGTGCGGCGCTCCTACCGGGACGGCGGTACGTCGGAACGCTGACCCGGTACGAACGACTTCCCCCCTCCTCCGGACGATGCCCGGGGGAGGGGGGAAGCCCATGATCAGCCGCAGGCGCCGGCCGGCCCGGGCCCGCCGACCGCCGGCAGCGGACGCGGCGCGGCCACGTCACCGCCCGCCGCCGCGCGCGCTCACACCCGCAGCAGCTTCTTGACGATCTTCCCGGCGGGATTGCGCGGCACCTGCTCGATGAACTCCACCCGCCGCGGACGCTTGTACGGGGCGAGTAGCCCCGCGACGTGCGCGAGCAGCGCCACCGCGCCCGCTTCCGCGTCCGGCTCCAGGACCACGTACGCCAGCGGCACCTCGCCGTAGTCCTCGTCGGGCATCCCGACGACCGCCGCGTCCCGAACCGCCGGGTGGGTCATCAGGGCGCGCTCGATCTCCGAGGGGTAGACGTTCTGGCCCGCGCGGATGATCACGTCCTTCGTGCGGTCCACCAGGCTGATGCGGCCCTCGTCGTCCATGAAGCCGAGGTCGCCCGTCCTGATCCAGCCGTCGAGGGTGATCTCACGGGTGGCCTCCGGGTCGTTCCAGTAGCCCCGCATGACACCCGGTCCGCGCACCACGATCTCCCCGGTCTCGCCGGGCGGCAGCTCCCGGCCGCCCTCGTCCACCGCGCGGGCGGACATGCCCGGCACGACCCGCCCGCACGGGATACGGACGGTGACGTCCCCGGGGGCGGGGTGCTCGTCGGGGCCGAGCGTGACGAACGGGCCGCCCACCTCGGTCATGCCGTACACCTGCCGGAAGCCGCAGCCGAGCCGTTCGACCGCCTCCGCGTAGACGTCGAGCGGCATGGGCGCGGCCCCGTACAGGACCTCCCGCAAGGAGGACAGGTCGGCACGGTGGGACGCCCGGGCCTGCAGCATGAAGCGCAGCATCTGCGGCACCAGCCACATGTGCGTGGCGCGGTGCCGCTCCACCGCGGACAGCGCCCGCTGCGGGGTGAAGCCGGGCATCAGCACGACCGTCGCGCCGGCCGCCAGGTAGGTCAGCGACACGACCATGCTGCCGTGGTACAGCGGGCAGCAGTTGACCATGACGATGTCATCGGTGGGGCGGGCCATCACCAGCCAGCCCAGGGCGATGGCCCGGAACGACGCGCTGTCGACGGTGACGCCCTTGGCCTGCCCGGTGGTCGCCGAGGTGTGCAGCACGGCGACCGGGTCGGTGTCGGCGACGTCCGGCAGGTCCCGCCCGGCGGCCAGGGTGCCCAGCGCCGCGAAGGCGGGCTTGTCGAGGGCCAGCCGGATCCGCACCGACGCCGGCAGTTCGGCGTGCCGGTCCAGCAGCTCGGACTCACCGATGACCGCCACCGCGCCGACGCGCTCGACGATCCCGGCGACCTCGGGCTCGGCCAGGCTGTGGTTCAGCGGCACGAACAGCGCGCCGAGCCGGGCCAGCGCGAAGTAGCTCTCCAGGACCTCGATCCGGTCCTTGGAGAGCACGGCGACCCGGTCACCCCGCTCGATGCCCAGCTCGGCCAGCCCGCGCGCCAGTTCCAGCGTGCGGTCGTGGAACTCGGCCCAGGTGACGCTGCGTTCCTCGTCGACCAGCGCGGTCCCGCCGGGCCGGCACTGACGGTTGCGCTCCAGCAGCTGCGTCAGCCACATCACGCACCGCCGCTCGCACCGGCGGCCGCGCGCTCGGCCACGAAACGCTCGTAGTCGCCGATCGTGCGCAGATCCTCCATGTCCTGGGCGGTGATCTCCACGCCGAGCCGCTGCTCGACCAGGAGGACGAGGCGCACCAGGTCCCCGGAGTCGATGCCGCTGGCGGCCAGGTCGACGTCGTCGCCGACCTGGTCGGCGTACTCGGCCGTACCGGTGAGTTCGACCAGCAACTCCCTGATGGTGCTCATGGTTTCCCCTTTCGCCTCGGCGTGCCGGCCGCCGCGCGGTGTTACGACTGTCACCCCCTGAAGAGGCGGGTGCGGCCCGGTCCCACTCCCCGGGCCGGTCCGTGAGCTTTGTCACGCGCCCGAACCTTGTGCGGCGGGGATAGCGGGGCCGCCCGCCCGGCCTCTTACCGCAACGAAGCCACTCGCCCCGCGTGGGCGGTCCCGAGCCGAAGGAGTGATGCGCGTGCCCAGGCAGCCGGTACGGGTCCGGGCCCCGGGGCGGTGCCCGCAGCACGGCACCGCCGCGGCGGTCACCGGACGCCCGGGCGGTACCCGGTGAGCGCCCCGGCCACCGCCGCCGTCGCGGACGAGGACGAGCCGCTCGCCCGCTTCGACGCGTTCGTCGCCGGCGGCGGGACGATCGAACCGCGCGACTGGATGCCCGACGGATACCGCCGCATGCTGGTCCGCCAGATCGCCCAGCACGCCCACTCCGAGATCATCGGCATGCAGCCGGAGGGCGCCTGGCTCACCCGCGCCCCGTCCCTGCACCGCAAGTCGGTCCTCCTCGCCAAGGTCCAGGACGAGGCCGGTCACGGCCTGTACCTGTACTCCGCCGCCGAGACGCTCGGCGTGGACCGCGCCGACCTGCTGGACGCCCTGCACCACGGCCGGCAACGCGCCTCCGCCACCTTCAACCACCCCGCGCTGACCTGGGCGGACACCGGGGCCATCGCCTGGCTGACGGACGGCGCCGCCGTCATCAACCAGGCCCCCCTGTGCCGCACCTCCTACGGGCCGTACGCCCGGGCGATGCGCCGCGTCTGCCAGGAGGAGGCCTTCCACGTGCGGCAGGGCTACGACCTGATGCGCGCCCTGTGCGAAGGGACGCCACAGCAGAAGGAGATGGCGCAGGACGCGGTCGACCGCTGGTGGCTGCCGGCCGTGGCGCTGATGTTCGGGCCGCCCGACACCGAGGCGGGCGGCGCCGACGCGCGGACCGCCGCGCTGGGCGCCGCGGTCTCCCGCCGCGCGATCGCCTGGGGCATCAAGCGCCACACCAACGACGAACTGCGCCAGCGCTTCGTCGACACCTGCGTGCCCCAGGCCGAACGCCTCGGCCTGACGCTGCCCGACCCGGCGATCCGCTGGAACGAGGAACGCGGCCACTACGACTTCACCCCGGTCGACTGGGACACCTACCGCGAGGCACTGGGCGACGACACCCACTGGGCGCGGCAGCGGATCGCGCACCGCAGGGCCGCGCACGAGGACGGCGCCTGGGTCCGCCGGGCCGCCGCCGCGTACGCCGCCCGCACGGACGCGACGACAGGAGAGGACGCATGAGCGGATCACCGGAGGACGCGCCGGCGTCCTGGGAGGTCTTCCTGCGGACCCGCCGGGGCCTGGCCCACCAGCACGCGGGGTCGGTGCGCGCGGCCGGCCCGGACGCGGCGCTGGCCGCCGCCCGCGACCTGTACACGCGCCGGGGCGATCCCCTGTCGCTGTGGGTGGTCCGCTCCGACGCCGTGCACACGGTCTCCCCGGACGAACGCGACGCGTACTTCGCGGGCGCCCGCCACAAGCCGTACCGCCACACCGAGCACTACGCGCCGCTGACCGAGAAAGGCCCCGAAGGTGAGCACCACGAGTGACCTCCCGGCGGTACGCCCGGGCACCCCGCCGGGCGAAGGGCCGTCCACCGACCCCGGCCTGGCCCGGCACCTCCTGCGCCTGGGCGACGACGCCCTCGTCCTCGGGCAGCGCCTGTGCCAGTGGATCACCCGCGCGCCGACCGTCGACGAGGACCTGGCCCTGTCCAGCATCGCCCTCGACCTCATCGGCCACGCCCGCGCCCTGTTCACCCGGGCCGGACGGCTCGACGGAACCGGCCGCACCGAGGACGACCTCGCCTACGGCCGCTCGGAACGCGAGTTCACCAACACCCTGCTGACCGAACTCCCCAACGGGGACTTCGCGACGACCGTGGCCCGGCAGCTCGCCTACACCCACTACGCCGTCCTGTACTACGAGACGCTCGCGCACCACGCCGACCCCGAACTCGCCGCGTTCGGGGCGCGCGCCGCCAAGGAGGTCGCCTTCCACCGGCTGCACGCGGACCGCTGGACGGTGACCCTGGGACGCGGCACCGAGGAGAGCGCCCGCCGCATGCGGCACGGCCTGGAACGGGTGTGGCCGTACACCGGCGAACTCTTCGAGGAGGACGACGCGCTACGACGCCTGGCCGCCTCCGGCACCGTGCCCTCACCGGCACCTCTGCGCGAGACGTGGCTCGACCGGGTCACCGGCGTCGTCACCGGGGCGGGACTCACCGTGCCCACCCCCACCTGGTCGGCCACGGGAGGCCGCTCGGGCCTGCACACCGAGGAGTTCGGCCCCCTGATCGCCGAACTCCAGTCCGTGCGCCGGCAGTTCCCAGGGGGCACCTGGTGAGCGGGCCCGCACCGGCCACGGCCCGCCGCTCCGCCGAGGAGGTGCGCGAGCGGGTGGAGGCGCTCCCGGACCCGGAACTGCCGGTGATCGGCCTGGGCGACCTCGGCGTGGTGGGCTCCGTCGCGCCGGGCGCCGACGGCGTACTGGAGGTGGAGATCACCCCCACCTACCTGGGTTGCCCCGCACTGCCCGAGATCACCGCCGCCGTACGGGAGGTCCTGGCCGACTGCGGTCACCCCGAGGGCCGTGTCCGGCAGGTCCTGACACCGCCCTGGACGACGGACCGCGTCACCCCCGAGGGGCGGCGCAAGCTCGCCGCGCACGGCATCGCCCCGCCCGTGTCCCCGGCCCCCGCCGGCCCGGTCGCCGTCGAACCGGTCGCGGTGCCCTGCCCGCACTGCGGTTCACGGGCCACCCGGCCGCACAGCCTCTTCGGGCCCGCCCGCTGCCAGTCGGTGCTGTGGTGCACGGCGTGCCGCGAACCCTTCCCCCACCTGACCGCGCTGTGAGGCACACCGTGGACACCGCCACCCTCCCGCCCGCCGCCCCCGACGGAGCACCGGCCGGCCCGCCCCGCCGCACCGGCTGGCACCCGCTCGACGTCACCGAGGTCCGGCAGCTGACCGCCGACACGGTGGCCGTCACCCTGCACGTGCCCGCCGCGCTGCGCGACGTCTTCACCCACCACCCCGGCCGGCACGTCACCGTCCGCCACCGCTGGGCCGGCACCGCACTGCGCCGCAGCTACTCGCTCTGCCCGCCACCGCACGCCCCCGAGACGCTCCGCCTGGTGATCAAACGGTCCGGCCCCGGCGGCTTCGGCGAACACGCCACCACCCGGCTCGCACCCGGCGACCGCCTCGAACTCTCCCCGCCCACCGGGACCTTCGCCCTGCCGGAGCTGCCCGGAGCCCACCACGTCCTGCTCGCGGGCGGCACCGGCATCACCCCCCTGGCCCCGATGGCCGCCCACGCGCTGCGCCGGGACCCGGCCTGCCGCGTCAGCCTCGTCCACTCGGTCCGCACCTCCGCCGACGCCCTGCTGGCCGACGAGGTGGCCGAGCTGAAGGACGAGTTCGTCGACCGCCTCACCGTCCTGTACGTGCTGACCCGTGAGGACCCGGGGAGCGGGGGCGGCCCGCTCGCGCGGCGGCTGGACGCGGCCGGGCTGCGCCGCCTGCTGGCGGCCGTGGACGCCCGTCCCGGCCGGGACACCACGTTCGCCCTGTGCGGACCGCCCGGCCTCGTCGGCACCGCACGGCGGGTCCTGGCCGACGAGGGAGCCGATCCCTCGCTCGTACGCTGGGAACTGTTCACGTCCGACGACACGGCACCACGGCCACCGGAGACGACCGGACCGCCGCCGGAGACGGCCGGACCGGCACCGGAGACGGGGGAGGCCCGGGTCACCGCCCTGCTCGACGGGCGTCCCCGTGCCGCCACCGTCCTGCCGCACGACCCCGCCCTCCTCGACGCGTTGCTGCGCGCCCACCCCGACGTGCCGTACGCCTGCCGTGAGGGCGTGTGCGGCAGCTGCCGCGCGAAGGTCCTGTCCGGGCGGGTGACGGCGGACCGCCAGCACGCCCTGGACGAGCGGGACCGCGCCGCCGGCTACACCCTCGTCTGCCGGGCCCGGCCGCGCACCCCCGAGATCACCCTCGACTTCGACGCCTGACCCGTACGCCCGACAGCGAAGGAGACCCACGATGACCGCCACCGCCCGCCACGCGGGGAAGACCGCCCTGGTCACCGGAGGCAGCCGGGGCATCGGCAGAGCCATCAGCCGCCGTCTCGCCCGCGAGGGCGCCCTGGTGGCGGTCCACTACGGCCACGACCTGACGGCCGCCGAACGCACCGTCAAGGAGATCGAGGCCGACGGCGGCCGCGCCTTCCCCGTACACGCCGAACTCGGCGTCCCCGGCGACGCCGACACCCTGTGGTCCGCCTTCGACCGGGCCCTGGCGCAGCAGGACGCCCCGGAAGGACTGGACATCCTCGTCAACAACGCGGGCATCACCCTCCCGCGCCCGTTCGCCCAGGTGACCGAGGCCGACTACGACCGCGTCTTCGCGATCAACACCAAGGCGCCGTTCTTCATCATCCAGCGCGGACTGGACCGCCTGCGGGACGGCGGCAGGATCGTCAACATCTCCTCCGTCGCGACCCGCGTCGCCTTCCCGCCGATCGTCTCGTACACCATGACCAAGGCCGCCCTCGACTACCTCACCCTCTCCCTCGCCCAGGAACTGGGCCCCCGGGGCATCACCGTCAACGCCGTCGCACCCGGCTACACCGAGACGGAGATCAACCCCACCCTCGCCGTCCCGGAGATCCGCCGCCGCTACTCCGAGGCCTCCGCCTTCGGCCGGCTCGGCGACCCGGCGGACATCGCCGACGTCGTCTCCTTCGTCGCGAGCGACGACGCCCGCTGGGTGACCGGCCAGTGGATCGACGCCTCCGGCGGCGCCCACCTCGGTGTGTGACCCGTCCGCACCCCTAGGAGATGCGATGAACGACCGTACGTCCGCCCTCGACGAGCCGGTGACGGACGACGCCCTGACCCGGCCCTTCGAGGGCGCCAGCCCCTACGACACGTATGTGCGCGCGTCCGTGCTCCACTCGCTGCAGCACCCGCTCACCGAGGCCCCGGACGAGATGGGGTTCCTCGTCACCACCCAGGTGATGGAACTGTGGTTCACCCTGATCGTGCACGAGTGGCGCACCGCCCGGGTCGCCCTCGCCAAGGACGACCTGCCCGCGGCCATGGACGCGCTGGAGCGCAGCCGCCGCGCGCTGACCGCCCTGGGCGGCGCCTGGGCGCCCATCGCCGCGCTGACCCCCGCCCGGTTCAACGGATTCCGGGACGCGTTCGGAAAGGCGTCCGGCTTCCAGTCGGCGATGTACCGCCACATGGAGTTCCTCCTCGGTGACAAGTCCGCCGGGCTGCTGCGCGCCCACCGCGGCGACCCGGCCGTCCACGAGGCGCTCGCCGAGACCTACCGGGAGCCGTCCCTGTACGACGAGGTGCTGGCCCACCTCCACCGCCAGGGCCTGCCCGTCCCGCGCCACGTCCGCGAGCGGGACGTGACCGGCCCCTACACCGGCGACCCCGGGGTCGTGGAGGTCTGGCGGCACATCTACGCCGGACCGCGGCACCACCCCCACCAGGCGCTCGGCGAACTGCTCACCGACATCGCCGAACTCGTCACCCGCTGGCGGTTCGACCACGTCCTGGTGGTCCGCCGCGCCATGGGCGCCAGACCGGGCAGCGCAGGCTCCGCCGGACTGGCCTGGCTGGAGCAGCGGGCGGCCCGCCCGGTCTTCCCCGAACTGTGGGAGGCGCGCGGTGACGTCTAGGGAGATCTCCGCCTTCGCCGCCGAGGAGGAACGGCGGGTCCTGAGCCTGAAACCGGTACTGGCACCGGTGCACGGCCGCTACGGCGACCACCCCCACCAGTCCTACGACGCCTGGCCGTCCGACGACCCCGACGCCCCGCTGGTCGTCCTGCTGCACGGCGGCTACTGGCGCTACGACCGGATGCACCTCACCCCGTTCGCGGCCTACCTCTCCCGGCAGGGCTTCGACGTCCTGCTCCCCGGCTTCCGCCGGTCCGGCGGCGCGGGCGGCCACCCGGAGACCTTCGACGACGTCGCCCGCATCGTGGACACCCTGCCCCAGGGGCGGCCCTACGTCCTCGCGGGCCACTGCTCCGGCGGCCACCTGGCCCTGTGGTGCGCCGCCCGGGGACTGTTGCCGCCCGGCTCGCGCTGGCACACGCGCACCCTGCCGACGAGCGTGCTCGCCCTCGCGCCGATCACCGACCTCACCGCCACCCGCCGCGACGGCCTCAGCGACGACGCCGCCCTGCAACTCCTCGGCGGTGAGGAGCACTTCGACCGGCGGCTGCCCGAGGTCGACCCCCTCACCCTGCTGCGGGGCGCCGGCACCACCGGCGTTCCCACCGTGCTGCTGCACGGCGCCGCCGACGAGGAGGTCCCCCTCACCCAGTTCAGCGACTACGCGGCCGTGCACCGGGACCTCAGGACGGTCGTCCTGCCCGGCACCGGCCACTACACCCTCATCGAACCGGGAGCACCCGGCGCCCGCGCGGTCGCCGACACCCTCCGGGAGATGGCGGCCGCCTTCCCCCCGAAGGACCCCGGCCGCGCGGACGAGGAGGCCGCACACCGATGACCACCGCACTCTCCGCACCGGCCGAACTGCGCGAACGGGCCGCACGGCTCGACGCCGACGACCCCCTGGCCCCCCTCCGCGCGCGTTTCCTGCTCCCGCCGGACGTCGTCCACCTCGACGGCAACTCCCTGGGCCCGCTGCCCGCCGCCGTACCGGAGGCCCTCGACGACGTCGTACGGCGCCAGTGGGCCACCGGACTCATCGGCTCCTGGAACGCGGAAGGCTGGTGGGAGGCGCCCCTGCGGGTGGGGGACACCATCGGCGCGCTCATCGGGGCCGCGCCGGGGCAGACGGTCGCGGGCGACTCCACCAGCGTGCAGCTGTTCACCGCGCTCGACGCCGCGGCCGCGCTCCGCCCGGACCGCCCGCTGCTGGTCACCGACCCCGGGCACTTCCCCACCGACCGCTATCTGGCGGACGCGGTCGCCCGCCGCCGGGGCCTGGAGGTACGGCGGGTGCCGCCGGGAGACCTTCCGCGTTTCCTCGCCGCCGAGGGCCATCGGGTCGCCGTCGTCAGCTACGCGCCCGTCGACTTCCGCACCGGCGAGCTCCACGACATGCGGGCGCCGACCCGGGCCGCCCACGAGGCCGGCGCCCTCGCGCTGTGGGACCTGTGCCACGCGGCCGGCGCCCTGCCCCTGGACGTCGACGCCCTCGGCGTCGACCTGGCCGTCGGCTGCGGCTACAAGTTCCTCTCCGGCGGCCCCGGCGCCCCCGCCTTCCTGTACGTGGCGCACCGCCACCACGCCGACCTGGAGACGCCGTTGCCGGGCTGGACCGGTCACGCCGACCCGTTCGGCCTGGCCCGGGAGTACACCCCCGCCCCCGGCATCGCCCGTGCCCGCATCGGTACCCCGCCGATCCTGTCCCTGCTCGCCCTCGAGGCGGCCCTCACCGCCTTCGACGGGGTCGACCTGACCCGGGTCCGCGCCAAGAGCCTCTCCCTGACGGGCTTCTTCCTGCGCTGCGCGGACGAACTCCTGACACCCCTGGGCTTCACCTCGGTCACCCCGGCCGACCCCGCGCGCCGCGGCAGCCAGGTCACCCTCCGCCACCCCCATGCCCGCGGGCTGGTCGCCGCCCTCGCCGAGCACGGCGTCATCGCCGACATGCGCGCGCCCGACCTGCTGCGCTTCGGCGTCAACGCCCTCTACACCAGCCACCGGGACCTGCTCACCGCCGCCCTCCGCCTGCGGGACCTCACCCGGGACGCCGCCTACGACCCCGCGCCGCCGGCCGCGGGGCCGGTGACCTGAGGGACCCGCGGCCGGCCCGCCCACCGCGACCCGTGCTCGGCGCACCCCGGTCGGACTCGCGACGTCAGCCGGTGGCCGTGCCGCCTGGCTCGACGCCGGCCAGGGCTTCGGCGGCTCGTTCCCGGTGGGTGCGGAAACGGCGCAGGTACGACCGCGCCATGGGGCCCGGCGGGACGCCCCGGGCGAAGGCGCGCATGTTGCGTTCGCCCGTGTTGTAGCCGAGGGCGAGGAGCTCGTCGCGGGTGTAACGGCGTACGTGCCGCCTCGGAAGGCTCCGGTCGAGGTCCTTCAGGTGCAGGGCGGCCGAGCGAACGGCGAAGGCCGGGTCGTCGCGCAGGTCCTGCCACCGCCCCGACAGGTTGTGGGCCCGCCGGACCCGCTCGAACGTCGCCCGGTGCATGTTGGCCAGGCCGAAGGACGCCCCGGGCTTCCACCACTGCCACAACCGCTCCAGCAGGGGATGGTGCGGCTTGTACGCCTCGTTGTGGAGCACGGTCATCACGAGCAGGGGCGAGACCCCGGCCTCCCGGGCACTGCGCACCACTACCGCCGCGTAGTCGGCCGGCTCGTAGCCGCCGGGGCGCAGCGGCGGCGTCCGGACGCCCTCGTGCTCCGCTCCTCCGGACCCCTGCCGCGTTGCCGCCACCGGTCGTTCGGTCATCGTCGATCACCCCTCCACTGTCCTGAGGCGCACATGCCCCCGAGTCCCTGCCCCAATCCGGACGCCCGGAGCCCCTCGGCTCACAGCAGCAGGGGCAGGGCGACGAGGGCCGCCCCGCTCGCGCCGAGGGCCGCCAGCAGCGAGCCGGGCCAGTCGCCGGACCGGGCGTAGGTGAGCAGCCCGGCCAGCAGTCCCGCCACCACCGAGGCCAGGAGGATGAGGGCCCACCGCAACGACAGCCGGTCCGGCGTGGGCGGGGACGGTTCGGACATACGGCTCTCCTGCCGCTGTGTCAGGACGGGACGGGGCGGCCCTCTCCCATGGACCACCGCGCGCCGGCCCGGTCCCGGTGCGGCCCATCCCGCGCCCCACCCGGCCGTGCCCGGCGCCACCGGCACCTCACGAATGATGACCACCGTACCCATCTGAGCACTATCAGAGAAGGCTGTTGATACGGCATCACGGACCGTGCAGGGGCACGAAAGAGCACTCACCGCCTTTCGTGCGCCCCGGCGTGCGCCCACCCCGCCCTTCGTGCTCCCCGAAGCAGCGCCCGTACCGCTGACCACGAGGACCCTGTGACCTAGTCTCCAGGGCATGACTGGTCCCGCATCGGACCCACCCGTGGACACCGACGACGCCCTCCGGGGCTCCACCGCCCAGATCGTGGCCCGCCTGGGCTGTCAGATCGTCGAGGGCGCCAAGCACCGCGACCGGCACCTGACCGTCGACGCCGTCGTGCAGGAGTTCGGCGTCACCCGCTCGATGGCCCGCGAGGCCCTGCAGACCCTGCACCAGAAGGGCCTACTCACCCTCCAGCCCCGCATCGGGGCCACCGTCCAGCCACTGGAGCGCTGGGACCTCCTGGACGCCGACGTGATCGCCTGGCGCCTGGAAGTCGCCCCCGACAGCCAGATGCGGTCCCTGACGGAACTGCGCGAGGTCATCGAACCCCGCGCGGCCCGGCTGGCGGCGCAGAACAGATCCGCGGAGATCTGCCACGACCTCACCGGCCACGCCCGCACCCTGCTCGCCCTCAGCCGGGAACCCGACTTCGAACGGCCGCGGGAGGGTGCCGAGGTCCGCCAGCGGTTCCGGGACGTCGACGCCGCCTTCCACCGCACCCTGCTCGCCGGCTCCCGCAACGAGCTGTTCCTGCACCTCTCCCACCCCGTCACCATGGCCCTCAACCACCGTATCGACCGGGACTGGGCCGGCGGCCGCCCGGGGGAGCGGGCCGCCTCGGCACGGGCCCTGACCGGCTCCGACACCGTGCAGAGCTATCCCGTACGGCCGCTGCCGATCGCCATGTGGCTGCACATGGGGCTCGCCTACGCCGTCGACCAGGGACGGGCCACGGCCGCCGAGGCGTTCGCGGAAGCCATTCTCGCCGAGATCCGCGGCGGGCGGCTCCAGGACCCCGCCGTCCTCGACCGGCTACGGGAGGGACTGGCGCAGTTCGACCCGCGCGGACTGCCCGCCGCGTACCGCGAGGGTTTCCGGGACGCCCTCACCGCGCTGGTCCGCACCCGGCGCGCCCCCGTCGTCGTGATGGGGGTCAGCGGCTGCGGCAAGACCACCGTCGGCGAGTACCTGGCGGAGTCGCTGCGGGCACCGTTCGAGGAGGGCGACCGGCTCCACCCGCGACGCAACGTGGAGGCCATGAAGGCCGGTACGCCCCTCGACGACAGCATGCGCAGCCCGTGGCTGGCCGCCGTCGCCGAACGGATGAAGGGCGCGGGACCGGAGGAAGGACTGGTGATCACCTGCTCGTCCCTGCGCCGGATCTACCGCGAACTGCTGCGCGTGGCCCGCCCCGACGCCTTCTTCGTGCACCTGGAGCTCGACCGGGAAGAGGCCGCCGCCCGGGTCAGGGGCAGGCAGGGACACTTCATGCCGGCCTCGCTGGTGGACTCGCAGTTCGAAGACCTGGAGCCGCTCCAGGACGACGAGGCCGGCATGACCGTCGACGCGACACTGCCGGTGGAGCGGATCGTGGCGGAGGCACAGACGGCACTGGCCGGCCATGCGCGAAGACGGGCGGCCGAGGAGCTTTGAGCGCACGGCATCCACGACCGCGACTGCGAAGAGGGGACCACGCCATGAGGATCGTGTCGGCCGAGGTGATCGTCACCAGCCCGGGACGCAACTTCGTCACCCTACGCCTCACCACCGAGGACGGTGTCACCGGTCTCGGCGACGCCACGCTCAACGGCCGTGAACTGGCCGTCCAGTCGTACCTGGAGAACCACGTCGTCCCTCTCCTCCTCGGGAGCGACGCCACCCGCATCGAGGACACCTGGCAGTACCTGTACCGGGGCGCGTACTGGCGGCGCGGGCCCGTCACCATGGCAGCCGTCGCAGCCGTCGACACCGCCCTGTGGGACATCAAGGCCAAGTGCGCCGGCATGCCGCTCTACCAGCTCCTGGGCGGGGCGTCCCGCACCGGCGCCCTGGCCTACGGCCACGCCTCGGGCCGCGACATCCCCGAACTCCTCGACTCCGTGCGGGCCCACCTGGAGCAGGGCTACCGCGCCATCCGCGTCCAGAGCGGCATCCCCGGCCTGGGCCCGGTGTACGGGGTCGCCGCCGGCACGGACGGCACGGACCGCTACGACTACGAGCCCGCCCGCCGCGCGGCAGCCGGCGGCATCCCCCTCCCGGTGACCGAGACCTGGGACACCAGGGCCTACCTGCGGCACATCCCGGCCGTCTTCGAGGCCGTCCGGGCGGAGTTCGGCCCCGAACTGCCGCTGCTGCACGACGGCCACCACCGCATGACCCCCATCCAGGCCGCCCGGCTCGGCAAGGCACTGGAACCCTACGACTTGTTCTGGCTGGAGGACGCCACCCCCGCCGAGGACCAGGCGGCCCTGCGCCTGATCCGGCAGCACACCACCACCCCGCTGGCCATCGGCGAGGTCTTCAACTCGGTGTACGACTACACCACCCTGCTCAGCGAGCGCCTGATCGACTACGTGCGCTCCGCCGTCACCCACACCGGCGGCATCACCGCGATGCGCAAACTCCTCGACCTCGCCGACGTGTTCGGCATCAAGTCCGGCATGCACGGCCCCACCGACATCTCACCCGTCGGCATGGCCGCCGCCCTGCACCTGGACCTGGCGATCCACAACTTCGGCATCCAGGAGTACATGCGGCACTCCGACCGCACCCTGGAGGTCTTCCGCACGTCCTTCACCTTCAAGGACGGCCTCCTGCACCCCTCCGACACCCCCGGCCTCGGCGTCGACCTCGACACGGAGGCGGCGGCCCACCACCCCTACGAACCGGCCTACCTCCCCGTCAACCGCCTGACGGACGGCACGATGCACGACTGGTGAGCCTGAACCGCGCCGCGCGGACCCGGCCGGGGCCGGACCGGCCGGCCCCGGGACCGTGTCCACCGATCCGATGACGACCGCACCGCCACCCGGCGGCCCGACAGCCGCCGGGCGGGCATCGCGGGGCGACGGACAGGACAGACCGGGGCGCGAACCCCGAGGGCCGTGGCGGCGGCGAGGACGAGCGGCCGGGCTCCGGCCCTCCTCCTCAGCCCAGTCGCTCGGCCAGCCCGACGATGACGCCCTCCGGGCCGCGGACGTAGCAGAGCAGATGACTGTCCTCGAACCGGGCGATCTCACCGACCAGTTCGGCACCGTGGGGGCGGAGGCGGGCAACGGTGTCCTCGATGTCGTCGACGGCGAACATGACGCGGTGCGTGCCCAGGACGTTGTGCGGCCGGTCGCGCGGCCCGGCGCCGATCACCGCGGGGCTGCGGTACTTCGCCAGCTCGAGCCGGCTGTGACCGTCCGGGGTCCGGAGCATCGCGATGTCACAGCGGACGCCGTCGAGTCCGGTGCACCGGTCGGCGAAGAGACCCTCGACCTGCGTCCTGCCCTCCAGCTCCATGCCGAGTTCCACGAAGAACGCGATGGCGGCGTCCATGTCCTCGACGACGATGCCGACGTTGTCCATCCGCTGGATCGCCATGCCGGCTCCTCCTTCTTCCTCGTGCGGCCGGTGGCGGCCGCCGATGTCCCCGGGGCGGAGCCGGTGGCGCGTTCTCGGCCTCTTCGGACCACCGAACCCCGAAGAACCCGGATCGCGCCTTCGCACCACTACAGCAGACCCGCGAGCCGGGCACCACCGAGCCGCCCGGACCTCCGTCGAGGAACGTCACCCGCGGCCGCCGCGCCCGGCAGAGCTCCCTCACCGTTCCGTGTCCACCGGGCGACAGCGCGGGGACCCGTTGCCGGAGGACCGGCAGCGGGTCCGTGCGACGCATGGTGGAGCCCACGTCGTACGCCCACGACCTCGCCGGGCAAGCCCGCCCCACCGCTCGACGCGCTCGCGAGCCCGGAGGGGGCCGGCGCTCGGACCGCACCGTGCACCTGGCCGTCCCTTCGGAACTGCTGTGCGTCCGCGTCATGCTCGCCCCCGCTCCACTCGTTGCCGAGGGCGTCCGGCTCTGGCCGCGGTCGGGTTCCTGCCGATCGGCCGGTAGCGCCGGTGATTCGGCCCCAGGCGGCGAAGCGGACAGCGTCGTGGCCGGTCAGCCGGTGGGCACGAGCCGGGCAGTGGTCGCCAGTGCCGCGGAGAACTGGTCCGTGACCCGCCCCAGGGCCTCGGCGGCGCCCGGCGCGACGACCGTCGCCCCGTCGTCGTCGACGGTGATGTCCCGGTCCAGGGTGAACCAGCCGGGGACCACGTGCAGCGCGCCCATGGAGCTGAGCACGGGACGCAACGCGTAGTCGATGGCCAGCACATGGGCCGTGCTGCCCCCGGTGGCCAGCGGAAACACCGTCTTGCCCGTCAGGGCGTACTGCGGGAGCAGGTCCAGCAGGGATTTCAGCAGGCCCGAGTAGGCGGCCTTGTACACGGGCGTGCCGATCACCACACCGTCCGCCTGCTCGAACAGGGCGGTGGCGGCGGTGATCGCCGGATGCCGGACGTCGGCGCCCAGGAGCGCCTCCGCCGGGAGGGTGCGTACGTCGAGCGGCGTCACGTCGTGCCCGTGGAGCCGCAGTCGGTCGTCGAGGTGGCGCAGCAGTCGCGCGGTGCGTGAGCTGGGGGAGGGGCTTCCGGAGACGGACAGGACGGAGGCCATGGACGGACCCTTCGTGATCGGGATGCGGGTGGGGGCGTGGGGCCGGGGGTACGCCGGTGGCGGCCCGGCGTTCACCAGGAGCTCGACTCCACCGAGACCACCGGCACCAGCCCGTTGCGCAGCGTCTCCAGGAAGGCGACGGTCTCCGCGGCCACCGAGCGGTGGTTCACGTCGTTGAGGACGTCGTGGTGGGCGCCGTGGACCACCGAGAGACGGGCCCGGGCCTGGGACTCGGCCGTCCGGGTGAGGGCGTCGTGGTCCGCGAGCCGGTCGGCGTCGCCGACGAGGAACAGGACCGGGACGGGCAGCTCGGCACCGTAGGCGGCGGTGAGCAGGGCGTCGGGGACCGCGTCGCCGAGCGAACCCCGCCGGACCCGGGAGTCGTCGCTCAGCGTGCCCCTGTGCGTGGGGCAGGAGGTGCGTATGTCGAGTTCCTCGTCCCACGAGCCGACCGTGGAGGACGCGGAACCCGGAAGGCCGGCGAGGACGGCGGCGTCCGCCACCCGCCCGGATCCGCCCCGGCCGAGGAGCGCTGCCAGCGCGACGGCGCCCGTGTCCGCTCCGACGAGCACCACGGGCCCGACGGCACCGCCGTCGGCCGCCGTGCCGTCGACGGCGTCGGCCAGCGCGGCCCCGAAACGGCCGAATGCCGCGTCGGTGTCGAACGCGCCGATGTCCGGGGCGTCGATCACCCGGACCCGGTACGCGTCGGCGGCGAGCCGTCCGGCGAACCGCCCGTAGGTCGCGCGGGTCTCACCCCGCCCCGGCACCACGACGATCGTTCCGCGGGTGCGCAGGCCCTCGGGGGCGTGGTGGTCGGTGTACTCGGTCATCTCGGGCTCCTGTGCGTGTCGGCGGTGGTGACGTCCCCGGCGCGGTCGCCCGGCCGGGGTCCCTCGGCGGTCGGGACGGACCGGTTCAGCCGTTCTCCGCACGGCGCTCGAGGGTGTGGCGGTTGACCGGGACCGGCAGGCCCAGGTTGCCGCGGAGGGTGTCGGCCTCGTACTCGGTGCGGAACAGGTCCCGCTTCCGCAGGATCGGCACCACGCCGTCGACGAAGAGGTCGAGTTCGTCCTGGGTGCGGAAGGCGAGGTTGATGCCGTCGAAGGCGCCGGCGTCGAACCACCGCTCGATCGTGTCGGCCACGGTCTCCGGCGCCCCGACGAAGGGGGAGGGACGGAACTCGGCCACGGACTGCGCGACCTGGCGCAGGGTCAGCTTCTCTTCACGTGCCCGCTCGATGATCTTCGCGGCGTTCGTGCGGCCCCCCTTCTCGGCGAGACGGGCGACGTCCGGGAACGGGGCGTCCAGATCGTGCACGCTGAAGTCGTAGGCCCCGAAGGAGCGCCCGAGCAGCGCCAGGTGACGGTCGAAGTCGTTGTCCTCCTCGAAGATCTCCCGCTCACGGTGCCGGGCCGCCTCGTCGGTGGCGGCGACGACCGGACCACCGTGGATGAAGATCTTGATGTGGTCGGGGTCCCGGCCGTACGCGGCGGTCCGCTTCTTGAGGTCGGCGTAGTACTCCCGGGCCTGCTCCAGCGATCCGCCCGGCGCGTAGACGCCTTCGGCGACGCGCGCCGCGAGATCGCGCCCCTCCTCGGACACACCCGCCTGGAAGACGACCGGCTGGCCCTGCGGGGAACGCGAGATGTTCAACGGGCCCGCGACCTTGAAGTGCTCGCCCTCGTGGTTCAGTTCGTGCAGCCTGGACGGGTCGAGGAAGACGTTGCGGGCCACGTCCGCGGGGAAGGCGTCGTCCTCGTAGGAGTCCCACAGCCCGCGGGCGACCTCCACGAACTCCAGGGCCCGGCCGTACCGGGTGGCGTAGTCGAGGTGCTCGTCCAGGCCGAAGTTGCGGGAGGTGCCGGTGTCGAAGCTGGTGACGACGTTCCAGCCGGCCCGGCCGCCGCTGATGAGGTCCAGAGAGGCGAAGCGGCGGGCGAGGTTGAAGGGCGAGTTGTACGTCGAACTCGCCGTGCCCACCAGGCCGATGTGCCGGGTGTGGGTGGCGACCGCCGACAGCAGGGTCAGCGGCTCCAGCCGGTTGAGGTAGTGCGACGGGTAGGTGGCGTTGATGAACTGGCTGTCGACGATGAACAGCGCGTCGAACAGGGCGTGTTCGGCGGCCTGGGCCTGCCGGATGTAGTAGTCGATGTCGATGCTGGCGTTCTTCGCGACGCGGGGGTCCTTCCACAGGCCGTGCTGGCCGGGGCCGCCGACGCCGTAGGGGTGCAGGGCGAGATGGATCTTGCGGGGCATGGTTCTTCCTGTCCGTGCGGAGGGTGGGCGGGACGGTGGTTCAGGCGTGCAGCAGGGCGCGCAGCGCCGCACGCTCGGACCGGTCGGCGGGGGCACCGCGCAGGGTCGGGGCGGAGCCGACGAGCAGCCGTGTGTAGGGGTGCTCGGGCCGGCTGACGACGTCGCGTGCGGTGCCGGTCTCGACCAGCTCGCCCCGGTACAGCACGGCGATGCGGTCGGCGGTCCCCGCGACGGACCCGAGGTCGTGGGAGATGAACACGAGGGCCACGCCGGTGGCGCGCAGTTCCTTGAGGATCTCCAGGACCTGGACGCGGTTGGCCGAGTCCAGGGCGCTCACCGGCTCGTCGAGGATGACCAGCCGCGGTTCGGTGACCAGGGCGCGGGCCACCGCGATCCGCTGGCGCTGCCCGCCGGAGAGCTCGCCCGGCAGCCGGCCGAGCAGCTCCTCGGACAACCGCACGCGGGGCAGGAACGCGCGTACCCGCGCCACCGCCTCGTCACGGGGCACGCCGCGCACGAGCAGCGGCTCGGTCAGCGACGCCTCGACGGTGAGGTCCGGGTCGAGGCTGCGCAGCGGGTCCTGGAAGACGTACTGGACCACTCCGCGGCGGCGCAGGTCACGCCACTGGCGGGGGCCGTGGGCGGTGACGTCCTCACCGTCGACGATCACCGATCCGGCGGAGGGGCGTACCAGCCCGAGCACGGTGCGGGCGAGGGTGGATTTGCCCGACCCCGTCTCGCCGATGAGGCCGACGGTCTCGCCCGGGGCGACGCTCAGCGAGACGCCGTGCAGGGCGCGGCGGCGTCGGCGGCGCGCGCCGTAGTGGACCTCCAGGCCGGTGACTTCGAGGACGGGGCGGGTGCCGGTGTGCGGCCTTCCGGTGGTCACGCTTCCCCCTTCGGCGCCAGGAACTTCTCCAGTCCGTACTGCTCGTGCTCGCTGATCAGCAGCCGGGTGTAGTCGTGCCGCGGGGCGTCCAGCACCGCGCGGGTCGGGCCCTGCTCGACCACCTCGCCCCGCCGCAGCACCAGGACCTCGTCGCACGACCGGGCCACGACGGCCAGGTCGTGGGAGACGACGACGAGGGCGAGCCCGGCCCGTTCGCGCAGGTCGGCCAGGAGGTCGAGGATCTCCGCCTGTACGGTGACGTCCAGCGCGGTGGTGGCCTCGTCGGCGATGAGGATCCGCGGGTCCGCGGCGATCGCGGCCGCGATCAGCACGCGCTGCAGCATGCCGCCGGAGAGCTCGAAGGGGTACTGGTCGTGCACCAGTTCCACGTCCCGCAGGTGCACCGCGCGCAGCAGGCCGAGAACCCGTTCCCGTGCCTCGCGGCGCCCGAGTCCCTTCTTGACCCGGAGGACCTCCGCGATCTGCCGGCCGATCCGCAGCGACGGGTTGAGGTAGGACGCCGGGTCCTGGAACACCGCGCTGATCGTCGACCCGCGCAGCGCCGTCCACCGCGGGGGCGTGAGGGCGGTGAGGTCGGTGCCGTCGATCTCGATCGAACCGCCGGTGACCTCGAAGCGGGCCGGCAGGATGCCCAGGGCGGCCCGGCACGTGAGGGTCTTGCCGCTGCCGGACTCGCCGACGATGCCGACCACCTTGCCGGGGGTGAGGTCGAAGCTCACGCCGTGCACGATCTCCCGGCCGTCACCGCGGTCACCGATGCGCACGTCGCGCAGGGAGAGCAACGGCGGGGACGGGTCCTGTGCGGGCCCGGACGCGCCGGACTCCCCGGCCCGGGTGAGGAGCTTCTCGGAAACCGTCGTCATCACGCACCTCCTGCGGGAGCGGGGTCGGTTCGGCCGGCGCGGGCTCCCCGGCCCGCGGCCGGCGCGCGTCCCGCCTCGCCGGACACGTCGCGGATGGCGTCCGCGAGCAGGTTGCCGGCCCAGACGGTGACCGTGATCAGCAGCGCGGGGGTCAGCGGGGCCCACGGCCGGTGGCTCAGGTAGCCGAGGTCGGAGGCGAGGAGCCCGCCCCAGGTCGGTTCCGGGGGCTGTACGCCGATGCCGAGGAAGGTCAGGCTGGAGACGATGACGAAGCCGACGCCCACGGTCTGGGCGAACGCCACGGCGATCGGCGGGAGCACCTTGACCCACACGTGGCGGCGCACCACCCAGCCGACGGACGCGCCGGAGATCAGCGCCGCCTCGACGTACTGCGAGCGGGCCACCGCCAGCGTGGCGGCCCGGGACACCCGGTAGAACAGGGGCGACACCAGTACGCCCGTCACGAGCATCGCCTGCGTCAGCCCGTTGCCGAGCAGGGCGATCACGGCGACGGCGAACAGCAGGAACGGCAGGGCCACCAGGGTGTCGGCCAGGCGCAGGGTGATCCACTCGAAGACCCGGCCCAGGTACACCGACAGGATCCCGGGGACCGCCCCCACGACCAGTGCCGTGAGCGCGACTTCGAGCGCGCCCAGCACACTGACCCGGGAGCCGTCGAGCAGCCGGCTCAGGACGTCCCGGCCGAGGTGGTCGGTGCCCAGCCAGTGGCCGGCGGACGCGGCGGCGAGGGTGTTGTCGCTGGTGGCCAGCGGATCCTGCGGGGCGAGCAGCGGACCGAGGACCGCCAGCAGCGCGACCACGGTCAGGATCGCGACGGCGATGCGGCCGGAGGTGAGGGAGAGGACGCGGCGCACCATGGTTCACACCCCCCGCTGCGAGGCCGGCGTGACGCGCGCCAGCACCAGGTTGACGACGAGGTTGAAGGCGACGACCAGGGCGATGGACACGACCAGGACGCCCTGCACGGCCGGTACGTCGCCGGCCTGTGCGGAGTCGTTGGCGAACCGGCCGAAGCCCTGCAGGCCGAAGATCCACTCGGTCACCACGGAGGCGCCGACCAGGGCCGGGAACTTCAGGCCCAGGGTCGCCAGCGTCGGGCCGAGGCCGTTGCGCAGGACGTGGACGAAGAAGATCCGGTGGGGGCTCAGTCCTCGTACCACCGCGCCCGTCACGTAGTTCTCCCGGTAGGCGGCGACCAGGCCGGAGCGGAGCTGACGGGCCACGTCGGCGATGACGTCGAAGCTCAGCGCCAGCGCCGGAAGCGTGATGTGCGCGAGCCACGGCCCCAGCCCCTGCTCCGCCGGGACGTACCCGGCGGAGGGGAACAGGTTCAGCTGGACGGCGAGGACGGCGACGAGCACGATGCCGACCACGAAGGCGGGCATCACCGAGACCACCGTGACGAACCCGGTGACGGCGCGGTCGACCCAGGTGGTGCGGCGCAGCGCCGCCAGCGTGCCGAGCGCGAAGCCCACGACCACGCCGATGAGCAGCGCGAACGTCGCGACGGACAGGCTCACTCCCAGCCCGAGGCCGATGAGGGTGGAGATGTCCGCGCCGTTGGTCCAGCTGGTTCCCAGCTCCCCGCGCAGGACACCGCCGAGCCAGTCCCCGTACTGGACCAGGAAGGGCCGGTCCAGGCCCCACTGCGCCTCGATCCTGGCGACGGCCTCGGGGGTCGCCTCCTCGCCGAGCTGGATACGGGCCGGGCTGAGGCCGCTCAGCGACCGCAGCGCGAACGTCACGAACGTCGCCACCAGGAAGACGGGCACGAAGACCGCGACCGACCGGGCGAGCGTGACCAGGACGCGGCCCAGCGCGTGCCGTGCCCTTCTCGCGGCGAACCCACCGCGCGGGACGGTCTCCGCCCGCACCTCGGTCGCCGTCATGAGGCCGCTCCCTTCCCGCCGATGGTCACGCCGGTCCAGTCGATGTGGGCGGGGATCTCCGGCAGGCCGGAGACCGACTTGCTCTTGGCGATCAGGTTGGGCGAGGAGTACGTGAACACCAGCGCCTTGCTCTCCAGGCCGGCCCGTGTCGCCGCCCGGAGCACCTCCGGGTACTCGGGCGCGTCCAGCGGGGTCCGGCGCACCTCGGCGACGGCCTCCTCGAAGCCGTCCGGCTGGTAGGGGGAGCTGAGGTTCAGCGGGCCGTCGGGGCCGAAGTGGGCGGTGAGGGTCTGTACCGCCGAGTCCCGGCCGGTGGTGCCGTAGAGGGAGAACGTGAGGTCCTTGGCGAAGAAGGGCGTGGCCCAGTTCTTGTCCACCTTGATGTCGACGGTGATGCCCACCTTCGCGAGCTGCGACTGGACGATCTCCGCCTGGGGGTCCTCCGCCGGGATGACCAGGTCGAGCTTGATGTCACCGGGCCCGTAACCCGCCTCGGCGAGGAGCTTCCTCGACTTTTCCGGGTCGTAGGGGTGGGCGTCCTCGGACCGCGGGTCGTAGGCCACATAGCCCTTCGGGAAGGGCTGGTCGGTCACCTCGCCGTAACCGAAGGTCAGTTTGTCGACGAATTCCCGCCGGTCGACCGCGTGCCGTACGGCGTCGACGACCTTGTCGTCGTCGAACGGCGCCTTGTTGACGTTCAGGCTGAGGTTGGAGGCGTTGAACCCGGGCTGGACGAAGACGTCGAGGCCCGCCTTCTTCGCCGCGTCCGCCTGACTCGGTTCGATGTCGGCGAAGTTGTACACACCGGTCCGCAAGCCGGAGACGACCGTGGAGGCGTCGGGCGCCGAGGTCAGCTCCACCTGGTCGATGTGGATGTTCTCCGCGTCCCAGTAGTCGGGGTTCTTCCTCAGGACCGCCTTGGTCCCCGGAACGAGCTGTGTCACGGTGAACGGGCCGGCCCCGACCGGGTTCTGGTCCAGTTTCCCGGGCGAGGCGGCCGCCTTGGGGCTGGCGATCTGCAGGACCCGCTGGCCGAGCAACTGGGGTATCTGGTAGTCGACTTGGTTGAGATGGACGATGGCGTCCAGGCCCTTGGCCTCCACCGACTCGATCGAGGTCAGGTCGCCGAAGAGCGCCGAGTTCTTCTGCTTCTGGGCCCGTTCGACGGCGGCCTTCACGGCGGCGGCGTTCACGGGTTCCCCGTCGCTGAACTTCAGGCCGGGGCGCAGACGGAAGGTGACTTGGTCGCCCCTGTCGTTGTACTCCCAGCTCTCGGCCAGGTCCGGGACGGCCTTGCCGGTGGTGTCGGTTCGGGTCAACGAGGCGTACACGAGGGAGAGTTCGCGGAACTGTGCGCCGCTGCCCGAGACCACCGGGTCCCAGTGGGCGGGGAAGTAGGTCGAGGTCCACTTCAGGGTCGCGGCACCGTTCGCGGAGGCCGCGTCACCGCCGCACGCGCTGAGGGCGGGGACGAGCACGGCGGCGAGGGCGGCGCCGAGTGCGGTGGCACGCATGCGGCCGGATCGGCGGTGCGGTCCGGGGCGTCGGGTCGTGAGTCGTCCGGGCATCTCGTTCTCTCTGTGACGGTGCCGGCTCCCCGCGGCCGGACGGCCGCGGGCGGGAGCGGGGCAGGGAAGGGTGGCGCCACCGCGCCCGGCGCCGGCTCAGGACGTGCCGGGGCATGCCGAGACGGACTCGGCACCCATGACGTCGACGGGCCCGCGGAGGCGGACCGCCCGAGGGGCGGGGGGCGGGAAACGCGAAGGAAGGGGAGGGCGCGAAGGGCGGACGCGGCTCGGCCGAGCGGCGGACGGCCGGAACCGACGGAGGTCGTCAGGCGCCGGGGGACCGCGGAGGGCGGCCGGTCAGCGACAGAGGGCGCTGCAGGTGCGCCGCAGGTCCACGTAGCGGCACACCACGCCGGGGTGCGTCGTGAGCATGTGCCACATCCTGAAGGCGGTCGCGAGCGTCTGTCAATGGACACCTACAGGTGTCTCATTCGGCGGGACAGGCACCTGACCGCAGATCAGAGACCTTGTCGCGGGCCGGCCGGAGGGCCAGGGCGGGTCGCCGGGTGCGTCGCCGCCTCCTCAGGGTGCAGCCACAGCGGGCCGTTCCCGGTCTCGACCCGGACCGCCCCGGGCGGCGGCCACGGACCGTCCGCCAGCAGCCGCGACTCCGGCCCGGTCAGGCTTCCGTAGCGCCGCAGCGCCTCGTCCGGAGCCAGCGGGGCCGGCATCACATCCCACGCCGGTGACGGACACAGCTCCCGTACGGCATCGGCGTACGCCTCGTAGGGACGCCACCCCGGAACCACGCGGTGGCCGCCCGGCGCCCGGACGAGCACGGTCGGCAACGCGTACCGCCGGCCGCCGTCGGGGGTCTCCTTCGCGGCCCCCGGATGCGGCGAACCGCCGGGCGTGGAAAGGGCCTCGGGGACCGGACGGCGCGCCTCGCGGTGGTCGGCGCGCACCCGCTCCCGTACGGCGTCGGACGACGCGTCGACGGACAGCCGCGCCAGGTCCAGTCCCGGTGTGCCCCGTACCGCGGACAGGGCCAGTGCGGGAGTGTCGGCCGGTTCGCCCAGGACGAAGACGGTCTCCCGCAGTCTGCGCAGCACCCGGTCGGCCACCTCGGCGCCCTGCGGTTCCGCCGCCTTGGCGACGAGCGAGGCCGGCCAGGAACTCGCCGCCACCCGGCTCAGCCGGGGCGCCCGCGGAGCGCCGGTGTACCGGCAGACCTCGTCGACGTAGCCCTCGTACCAGGCGGTCTCCGCCGCCGGGTCGGGCGGCGGGTCGTCGTCCTCGTCGAAGAGGACGCAGAAGACGCGGCGCAGGCGCACCCGCCCGGACAGGGCCGCGCGCAGCCGGCGGAACACGGGCTCCGAGCCCCACGCCCAAGGGCACAGCGGATCGGTGTACTCCACCACCTCCACCAGGGCGTCGCCCGGCTCCGCCGTCACGCGGCTCCCTTCCGCGGCACGTCACCGGCGCCCATGGACAGCAGCGAGGCCACGGTCACCCCGCCCAGGACGGCGGCGGCGTCCGCCTCGATCCGGCGCCACACATCGGGCAGCGCCGCCGCGGCGCCGGGATAGTCGAGCGTGGCCAGGGACTCGCCGCGCAGGGTGAGCAACTCCCCGTCGACGACACGGGAGATGTCCAGCAGCGTGATGTCCTCGGCGGGCCGGCCGAGCCAGTAGCCGCCCTCGCAGCCGCGTTGGCTGCGGACCAGTCCGCCCTTGCGCAGCTCGCCCACGACGGACTTCAGGAAGCGGAACGGGATCCGCTGGGAGGAGGCGATGGCCTCGCACGTCAGCGGCCGGGCGGGTTCACGGGCGAGCTCCAGAAGGGCCCGCGTGGCGTAGTCCGCCTTCGCGGAGATATGCATGGCGCCCATGATGCCGGAGTTCATCCTCCCGGAGGGTGTCCGAACCCGCTTCCGTCGCCTGTTGCGGGAACATTGCCGCAGGTGAACAGCAATGGACACCTCTTGACATCTTTTTCGGCGCCCTTCTAGCGTCCCCGGCATGAGCGAGCCGTTGACAGCCCCGGGTGAGGGCTTCCATCCCCATCTCCACGACGCCCCCGGGCGGTCGGCCGCCCCGCTGCGGACCCGCCTGCACCATGTGCGTGCCGACTCCCTCGACGGTGACACGGCGCAGACCGGCGGCATGCGCAGGTTCGCCGCCGTGAGCGGGCGGACGGTGGGCTCCGAGAAGCTGTGGATGGGCCAGACCCACGTCGCTCCCGCGACCTCCTCCTCCGACCACCACCACGGGGCGTCGGAGACCGCGATCTACGTGGTCAGCGGCCACCCCGAGTTCGTCTTCCTGGACGACTCGGGCGACCGCGCCGAGGAGGTGCGGCTGCGCACGTCCCCGGGTGACTACATCTTCGTCCCCCCGTTCGTCCCGCACCGTGAGGAGAACCCCGATCCCGCCGAGGAGGCGGTGGTGGTCATCGCCCGCAGCACGCAGGAGGCGATCGTGGTGAACCTGCCCCGGCTGTACGCGCTCGCGGCCGAGGAGGTCTGACCGGCACCGGTGTGCCCCGGAGGCGGGCGGACGGGCCGGCCTCCGGGGCACCGCGGTTCAGGTCCGGCGGATCACGGAGTCACCGTCGGGCCGGGGAACCGTCAGGGCACGAGCCTCAGCAGCCGGTTCGGCGAACCCGAGCCGGGGCCGGTCACCTTGCCGGTGGTCGCGCCGTTCACCAGGGCCGAGGCGACCTGGGCCGGGGTGGCGGAGGGATGGCCGGCCAGATGGACCGCCGCCGCTCCGGCGACGTGCGGGGTCGCCATCGAGGTGCCGGAGATGGTGTTGGTCGCGGTGTCACCGGTGTGCCAGCCGGCCGTGATCGAGGAGCCCGGGGCGAAGACGTCCAGCACGGAGCCGTAGTTGGAGTAGCTCGCCCTGGCGTCCGTACGGGTCGTGGCGCCCACGGTGATCGCCTCGGTGACCCGGGCGGGGGAGTAGGAGGAGGCGTTGGCGCCGCTGTTGCCCGCGGCGACCGCGTACGTGACGCCGCTCGCTATGGAGTTGCGCACCGCCGTGTCCAGGGTGGTGGACGCGCCGCCGCCGAGCGACAGGTTGGCGACCGAGGGGCCGGAGTGGTTCGCGGTCACCCAGTCGATGCCGGCGATGACCCCGGCGGTGGTCCCGGACCCGTTGTCGTCCAGCACCCGTACGGCGACGATCTTCGCCTTCTTGGCCACTCCGTAGGTGGATCCGGCGATGGTGGTGGCCACATGGGTGCCGTGACCGTTGCCGTCGGCGGCGGCGGTGTCACCGTCCACGGCGTCGTAACCGTACGCGGCACGACCGCTGATCTGCTGGTGGGTGATGCGCACGCCGGTATCGATGACGTAGGCCGTGACACCGCTTCCCGCGCTGTCCGGGTAGGTGTAGGTACCGGAGAGCGGGAGCGAGGCCTGGTCGATGCGGTCCAGTCCCCACGGCGCGTTGGACTGCGTGGTGTCGGCGACGCTCACCCGCTGGTTCTGCTCGACGGAGGCGACCGCAGGGTCGGCGGCCAGGCGGCCGGCCTCGGTGGCGGAGAGGACGGCGGTGTAGCCGTTCAGCGCGCTGCCGAACGTCTTCCGCACGCTGCCGCCGTACCGCTCGACCAGGTCCCGGCCCGCGGCCGAGGAGGCCTTGAACCCGGCGGCCTTCTTCAGCGTCACGATGTAACTGTCCTTGACCGCGGTGGGGGAGCCGGCGGCGAGCACCGTCCCCTCGGCAGGGGCGGCCTGGACGGGGGTCGAGGTGAGCCCGCCGGCCAGGGCGGCCGTCGCGACACCGGCGATCATCGCGAACCGTGTTCTCTTGCTGCGCAGTCGTGCCATGACGAGGGGTTCCTCCTCCGGGCGGCGTGCCCGGGTGGGGCACGCGTCTGTGGGGGCGGGTGCGCGTGATCGCACACCCTTGCCGGGAGTGTTGCGTTCCGCTCCCGGCCCGCAAGCAAGGTTCGTCGCCGAATCCCGTACAGGACAAGGGAGTTGATCACCTGGCAACAAACTCGCCATGAGCACGACATGTGGCGGGGCGTCGGGACGCGAGCGGACCGGGAGAAGGGCCGGGTGAACGCTCCCGGCCATCGGACACAGGCCCTCGCGCGCCGTGGTGATGTACCACTGCCACGCGTCGGTCGACTCCCGCAGCCGAGCGGTGGGCTCATCCCGGAGCACCCGGCACGGCCCACCGCCCTCCGCGAGCCGCTCGGTCACGGCGGTGGCCTGCTACGAGGTGGGGGCGACACCGGTGTCGAAAGCCGGTACGGCTCGCGGCGACTGCACGCCCGCCGAGCACGAGGCCGCCCTCGCGGCCCGACCACCACACCGACGGTGCCCGTCGGAACGGTGCCGGTGGACGGGCCTCAGTGACGGCGCATCAGAGGTTGCTGCCCTCCCCGCCGGGCGTGCCTGAAAGCCGGCGCCACCGTCGCGGACACTCCGACGGCTCCACCGGACTCAGGACACTCCGGCGGGCTCTGCGGAACCCGGTACGGCGCAAACCGTCCACGGTGACGCATCTGCTCACGCACGGCTGCCGCACACCCGCTCCAGGAGCCGCGTGTCCTCGCGGCTGCGCGGGTCCGCCGCAGGGGGGATGCGTGCCAGGTCGACGCCTGTCGGCTCCGGTCCGTCCGTCCTCCGGCCGGGTGGGGGTGAATCCGCCGGCGGCAGTGGTCCACGCCCACGCGGTTCCTTTCCACGAAGTGGAGAGCGGAGGCGGGGGACGGTGGGGTGCGCACGCGAACTGATTATGATCTTGGCCATGTTTGTGCAGAGCTCTGACAAGACCCTTTCCCGTAAGCAGAGGCTTCAGGAGAAGCAGCGCCGCCAGCTGGCGGTGGTCGATACCGTGGACAAGGCCGAGGCGAAGGTCCGCAAGGCGGAGGTCGAACTGGCCGGGGCTGTCGCCGAGGCTGTGCAGGTGTTCGGCGACGAGCAGTCCGCGTCCGAGGGGCTCGACATGCCGGTCGAGGCGATCCGGCGCTTTCTCGGCATGGTGCAGGACCAAGCGACCGGTGCTGATGACGTCGCCGGCGCATCCTGAGTCCGGTCCGCCGCGGGGCCGGCCACGTGCGTGGCCTCGGTCGCCCCGGAGGGCGGCCGCAGGCCGCCGTGAGGGTGTGAAACCGGCGGCCTCGCGCCGTCGGTCCCCCTCCGCTGCCGCCTGCTGACCACCGGCGCCTCCCTCGACGAAGCCACCGCGGCCCGGTCCGCGAGGGTGCGTACCTGCGGGGCGAAGGGCACGTACGACCGGCCCGCGCCCGCCGCCGAGCGGGTGCTACCGCGCGTGCTCCCCGGCGGCGGAGTGGCGCCGGGCCCCTCTGGCCTCGGCGGTGAGCCGGGCGGCGGCACCGTCTCGAGGACCGTGAGCGTGGTCGGCTCGAGCACGGGTCCGGGGCAGGCCGTTGCGGCCGTGCCGATGGAGGCGGGCCGGCCCACGACCGTCAGGACGGTGCTGAAGCGTCCCCTCTGGCCGTGAACGGACCGGCCGGCCCGTCGCCGAAGCCTTGCGGGTCCGGCTACCGGCAGGGCCGCGAGAGAAGGTACTGCCGCCGTACCCCCTCAAGGGGCACGGACCCAGGGCGGCCCGTGCCCCCCTTTTTTCTCCCTGCCGGTACCGGCCCGGCAGGCACCACGGTGACCTGCGGCGCAAGGTTTCTCGCAAGGTTTCCCGAAGGCCGGCCGCACACCATTGCCGACGTGTCCAGAGCCACACGGTCCACCACCTGGACAAGACAGCCGGCGTGCGTATCGCGGTCAGCCGGCACCTTGAACCGGGAGCCGCGAGAGAACGGGGGGGAGCCATGGATCCGCGATATGAGAAGTTCTGCCTGACCGATCCGGTGTTCTACGAGACTCTGGACGTCCGCACGGTGGAAGACGGCGAGTACCCGATACACCGCCGGGAGCTGCCCGAGGGCTGGCGCAGGACCGCGATCGAGGGCTGGTGGTCCTACGCCCCTGTGGGCGCGAAGCTGCCGTCGCAGGGCTGGAAGATCCACGTCTCCGCGATGCCGGAGAACGCAGCCGACGTGGCGACGATGGTGTACGACTACTGCCTCGAGCGCGGTCTGGCCTTCAAAATCACCGTAGGGCCGCGGGAGTTCCTCATGAAGAACTCCAAGTACGCCGAACGCGCCGGCAGCGGAAAACTGGCCACGATCTACCCGGTGGACGACAACGTCCTGCGCCGCAGCCTCGAGGAACTCGGCGGCAAGCTCGACGGCCGGCAGGGACCGTACATTCTCAGCGACCTGCGCTGGCAGGAAGGGCCCCTGTACGTACGGTACGGCGCCTTCCTGTACCGCCCTTTTGTCGACGGGACAGGGGCAGTGCGCCCGGGAATCGAGGACCCGGACGGCAACCTCGTCCCCGATCCGCGCGGCCCGGTCTTCACAACCCCCGAGTGGGTCACGCTCCCCGGATTTCTCCAGCCCGAGCTGGAGCGGCGCAGCCGGCTCACGGTCGACACCTTCCCCTACAAGATCACGCGAGCAGTGCACTTCTCCAACGGAGGCGGTGTCTACGAGGCCGAGGACCCGGCCACCGGGAAACGGCTGATCATCAAGGAAGCCCGGTTGCACGCAGGCCTGGACGCGGCTCTCCAGGACGCCGTGACCCGGCTGCGCGCCGAACGGGACATTCTGCGCCGCCTCGCCGGCCTGCCCTGCGTACCGGCGCTGATCGACTACCTCTCGTTGGGCGAGAACGAATACCTGGTGGAAGAGTTCATCGACGGAACTCCCCTGAACACCTGCTATGCCCAACGCAATCCACTCATGGGGGGTGAGCGGCCCCCGGACGCTTTCACGGACTACGCCACGTGGTGCCGGCAGGTGGGGCAGGCCGTCGAAAAGGCGCTGGAGGGCATCCACGAGCGAGGCGTCGTCTACGGGGACCTCCACCCCTTCAACGTTCTGGTCCGGGAAAGCGCTGAGGGCCCCCGCGTCACCCTCGTCGACTTCGAGGTCAGCTGGCTGGAGAAGACGCCCAGGCGCCTGACCCTGGGCCATCCCGGGTTCGGCGCGCCACCCGACCGAACAGGTTTCGACGCCGATCACTACGCGCTGGCCGCGCTCCGTCTGGCACTGTTCGTCCCCCTCACCACCCTGATACGCCTGGATCCGGGCAAGGCCCGCCAACTGGCCGCCCTGATCACGGACGCGTTCGGCATACCACCGACGCACTTCGACGCTGACGTGGCCCTCCTCGGCCGCGGGCGCTCCACGGCGGGCACTTCCCACGCGCACACGCCGGTCGGGATCGACCTGGACGAAGCCGCCTGGCCGGCGAGGCGGGACGCGCTGGCCGCGGCGATCACGGCGAGCGCCACACCGGAACGGGACGACCGCCTGTACCCCGGTGACGTCGAGCAGTTCCATGGGCATGGAGGGCTGGGCTTCGCCCACGGCGCGGCGGGTGTGCTTTGGGCACTGCGGTGCGCTGGTGTTCAGGACCATGTGCAGGGAGTTGGATGGCTGGTCCGTCAGGTGCAGCGTTCCAAGGACATGCTTGCTCCTGGCTTCTACGATGGCGCGCACGGCATCGCGTACGCGCTGTGGGTGCTGGGCCGTCGGGACGAAGCCGTGGAGTTGCTGGAACACTGTCTGGATCTGCCGTGTGAACGTCTGGACAGTAGTCTGTACGCCGGGCTCTCGGGTATCGGCCTGAACCTGCTGGCTTTCGCCGAGTACTGCGGTGACGGCAAGTACCGTGCCCGTGCCGAGCGTGTCGCCGGCATCGTACAGAAGCGCATCGCGGCCCGGACGCGCCACCGGCCGGCTTCGGCACCTCCAGCGCCCGCGGGCCTCATGCGGGGTGCTTCCGGTCCCGCGTTGCTCTTCATCCGTATGTTCGAGGCCACCGGGTCCCATGAGTACCTGGACGCGGCCGCCACCGCGCTCAGGCTGGACCTGGAGCGCTGCGTGACCGACACGAAAGGGGCCCTGCAGGTCGACGACGGCTGGCGCGTGCTGCCGTATCTCCATACCGGCAGCGTCGGTATCGCGTTCGTCCTGCGCCGCTACCTCGAACACCGTCAGGACCCGCACTTCACAAAGAGCCTGCGCGCGATCGAGAAAGCAGCCCGGTCCCGCTTCTACGTCTTCTCCGGCCTCTTCGACGGTCGTGCGGGCATGGTCCTGTTCCACGCGACCGCGGTGCCGGCCTCCCCGAACCACACCGCTGAACAGGTGAGGGGACTCAACTGGCACGCACTGCAATGGAAAGGGCACACCGCCTTCCCCGGAAACCAGATCCTGCGCCTGTCCATGGACCTGGCGTCCGGAAACGCCGGGGTGCTGCTGGCCCTGGCCGCCGCCCACGGCGTCAGGCACCGTGACCGGTTGGCCAACCTCCCCTTCCTGACGTGATCACACACTGAAGCTTCCCGGGCTGGAACACCACTCCGGGACAACCCCGCCCCCTGACGGAAGGGGGCACGACACAGGAGGAACAGCATGAGCATCTACGACCTGCAGGGTCTCGCCCCCGCCGAGACGGATTCCACCATCCTGGCGAGCAACGTGAGCTGGTGGTCGTGCGGCGACAACCGCCCCAGCGACCTCTCTTTCTTCGCCTGCGGCTGACATGACAGCAGCACGGTGACATGAGCCAGGGAAGGGGCGCGGCTCACAGGCCCTGTGGGCCGTGCCTCTTCCCCCTTGCCGCGTCACCTCCATGCCCCGGGCGCACAGCCCGGGCACACAGCGCTCACACACACTCCGCCATCACTCACCGCCACCGGGACGGGGCTTTTTCATGACGCACGACGTCTACGCGTCTCTCCCTCGCTTTCTCGCCCGTTACCGCACCCGGAGCACGCTGGCCGTCCTGCTCATCACCGTGAACGCCGCCGTGGCGCTCCTGCCCCCGTTCCTCGCACAGCGCCTCATCGACGCAGGCGCTCTGGGCGGGGACCTCACTCGCGTGTACGCGCTGGGGACGGCTCTGTTCCTCACCGGTGTGGTGGCCGCCGGCATCGCGCTCTGCGAACGCTGGACGGTGGCCCGGCTCGCCGAAGACATCACGGCCCGCATCCGAGGCGACCTCTTCAGCCACCTCCAGAACCAGTCCGCGGCCTTCTTCAGCGGTGCACGCGCGGGAGCCATCGTCTCGCGGCTCCACGGTGACGTGGAGGGCGTGCACGACCTGGTCGCCCGTACCCTGCGCATGGCCGTCTCGTCACTGGTCACCCTCGTGCTCACCGCTCTTGCCCTCGTGGTCCTGGACTGGCGTGCCGCCCTGGCCGCCGCTGCCCTGATCCCCGCGGTCTACGCCATAACCGCGCGCGCCGGGACCGTACTGCGCGGCATCGCCCGGACCCAGCTGGCCGCCACGGCGGACCTCGACTCACTGGCCGCCGAGCGGCTGAGCGCGGGCGGTGCGGAGACGGTCCGGCTCCTCGGCGCGGGCCCGCGCGAGGCAGAGCGGTTCCGTCACGCGGTCACGGCCCTGCGGGACACGATGGTGCGCGGCTCCCTGGTCGACGCCCGCATGGGCGCCGCCCTGACACTCCTGACCACCTCCGCCACAGCTGCGGTGTACGTCGCGGCGGGGGCTTCGATCGCCGGGGGAGGGATGACGGTGGGCACCGTCGTCGCCCTGGTGGGACTGCTCACCGCCCTGTACGGGCCCCTCACCGCTCTCCCGGCCTGCCGTCTCGACGTGGTCAAAGGCATGGTCAGCTTTGACCGGATAAGCGAGATCATGTGCTTCGCCCCGGCGATCACCGATCGTCCGGGGGCGCGCCCGGTCAGAGGCCGGCGGATCTCCTTCGCCGGCGTGGCGTTCGCCTATCCTCCGCGGGAGACCACGACCCCCCGGTCACTGCGCCCCGCTTCCACGTACCAGGGGGACGCCCCTGCGGCCTCCTGCCGCCCCGTGCTCCGGCACGTCACCTTCACCGTCGAGCCGGGGACGACGGTGGGGATCGTCGGGAGCACGGGAGCGGGAAAGTCCACCCTCACCCGGTTACTGACCCGGTGCTGGGAACCCACCGCGGGGCGCATCGAGGTGGGGGGCGACGACATCCGCGACCTCGCGCTGGACGGCTTACGCGCACGTATGGGGGTGGTCACCCAGGACCCCGTCCTCTTCCACGGTTCCCTCCGGGACAACCTGCTCATGGCCCGGCCGGACGCCTCGGACCGTCACCTCCTCTCCGCCTGCGCGACAGCTCAGATCCGGCATCTCGTGGACCGGCTGCCGGACGGACTGGACACTGTGCTGGGTGATCGCGGTGTACGGCTCTCCGGAGGGGAACGCCAGCGTCTCGCCATCGCCCGGATGCTGCTCAAGGAGCCGGACATCGTCGTCCTGGACGAAGCGACGTCACACCTGGACAACACCACTGAGCACGCGCTGCACACGGCCCTCCAGCCCTTCCTCCGCGATCGGACCTGCCTGATCATCGCCCACCGGCTCGCCACCGTCCGGCACGCCGACCTGATCGTCGTGCTCGATGACGGCAGGGTCGCCGAACAGGGCACACATGAGCAACTCGTCCTTCTCGAAGGCCTCTACAGCCGGCTCCTCAGCCTGGCTCAGGACAGGGGGACAGCCGCATACGCCCCAGCACCGCTTTCCGTGCAGACGCAGACGCCGTCCCCGCGGACCCGGCACAGGCCGTGAGGGCAACGGTCCTGCGGTGCGTGTCAGGGCATCCCCAGGATGCGTCCGTCCCTGGTGTGAACGCCAGGGGCTCTCCGTAGAAGCTCCGTGCACCGCCTTGCGGAACCCGGACACCGTCGCGGCCCCCGCTCCGGCGGGGGCCGCAACGGTGTGCCGGCCGCGCCAGGAGCGGGACGGCCTTTGGGACCGGCCACGGGCTGGCGAGAGCCCCAGCACCTCCGCGGTCCCCTCGAAACGGCCTCGGCCGGCATCGAGGGGCCCGGACGCACTGCTGCGGCCCGGACACTTCTCCTTCTTCTCCTGCGCGGCCTGCGCGACAGAGGCATCGTAACGCTCCCGCTGGCCGTCGACGCCGAGACGACCCGGGGTATCGAGCGCCCCGACGGCCTGCGGATGCCCGGTGGGGCACTGTCACGCCGGCCGACCGGGCGGGACGACCGGGCGGGACGACCTTCGGCTCGATCACGGTGGGGGCATCCACGGACAGCGCGCCCGCGCCGTGCAAGGGGCACCGCTACCCGAGTGGCCATCGACTTCCCCCGTTATCTTCTTCGCGGTCCTGCAAGAGGGCCGCTGGCCTCCGGGCCCGGCATGACTGTTGCCCCCTGTCGAACGGATGACCTGGGGGGTG